>NZ_SDIG01000102.1:0-23006 GCF_004122755.1 Streptomyces sp. TM32 | reverse complement strand
CAAAGCGCAGCGTCACGGCGGGAAAGCCAAATACGTGGGAAGCAAACCCATAGCTAGACTCGTCCCCCGTGGATACGACCCTTCAGGACCCGCTCGTGGGCCAGCTGCTCGACGGCCGTTACCGCGTCCAGGCGCGCATCGCCGCCGGGGGGATGGCCACGGTCTACCAGGCCATGGACACCCGGCTGGACCGTCTGCTCGCCCTGAAGGTGATGCACCCGAGTCTGGCCACGGACAGGGCGTTCGTCGACCGCTTCATCCGCGAGGCGAAGTCCGTGGCGCGGCTGTCGCACCCCAATGTGGTGGGCGTCTTCGATCAGGGCACGGACGGTACCTACGTCTATCTGGCGATGGAGTACGTCGCCGGCTGCACGCTGCGCGATGTGCTGCGCGAACGGGGCGCCCTGCAGCCGCGGGCCGCGCTGGACATCCTGGAGCCGATCCTGGCCGCGCTGGGGGCCGCGCACCGCGCCGGCCTGGTGCACCGCGACATGAAGCCGGAGAACGTCCTGATCGGCGACGACGGCCGGGTCAAGGTCGCCGACTTCGGGCTGGTGCGCGCGGTCGACACGCACACCACCGCCTCGACCGGCTCCGTCCTGGGGACGGTCTCCTATCTCGCGCCCGAGCAGATGGAGCACGGCACCGCGGACGCCCGGGTCGATGTCTACGCCTGCGGTGTGGTGCTCTACGAGATGCTGACCGGCACCAAGCCGCACACCGGCGGCTCCGTGGCGCAGGTCCTCTACCAGCATCTGCACGAGGACGTGCTGCCGCCGTCCGACCTGGTGCCGGGGCTCGCACCGCAGCTGGACGAGCTGATCGCGCTGGCCTGTGCCCGCGATCCGCAGCACCGCCCGCAGGACGCGGTGGCGCTGCTGGCCCGGGCGCAGGAGGCGAGGGCACAGCTGACCGACGCCCAGCTGGACGTCGTACCGCCGCAGGCCAAGGAGGTGCCGGCGGGCGGCGACGGCTCGGAGCGGACGGACGTGATACCCCGGCCGGCCGGCACGGCGCCGGGGGCGGACGGGGCGGAGCTGAACCGCACCAGCCGGCTGGAGGTGCCGCCGGAGGAGCGGACCACCCGGCTGCGGCCGGTGCCGGGCGCGACGGGTGCGCCGGACCGCCGCGGGCTGCCGCGGCGCCGGGGGCTGCTCACCGTCCTCGCGGCCGTGCTGCTGGTCCTCGGGGTGGGCGCGGGCGTCTGGTACATCAACTCCGGCCAGTTCACGACCGTGCCCGCGGTGCTGGACATGCCGCAGGCCAAGGCCGAGAAGACGCTGCGGGACGAGGGCCTGGGCGTGAAGGTGGTGCGCGGCTTCAGCGCGAACGTGGACCGCGGTCACGTCATGAAGACGGATCCGGCGACCGGCAAGCGGATCCGCGGCACCGACACGGTCACCCTCACCGTCTCCCGCGGCCCGGAGATCGTCACCGTGCCCGACCTGTCCGGCACCCCGGTCGCCGACGCCAAGCGGAAGCTGCGCGACCGCGGGCTGATCCCGGGCACCGAGGCGCGGGCGTTCAGCGACGAGGTGGCCAAGGGCTCGGTGATCCGTACGGACCCGGCCGCGGGCAGCAAGCGGCGGCCGGACACCGCGGTGGGGCTGACCATCAGCCGGGGCAGCGCGGTCCAGGTGCCGGGGGTGCTCGGCAGCAAGGGCGCGGACGCCGCGACCACGCTGCGCGAGGCCGGCTTCCAGGTGCGCTTCGCCGACCAGCCGGTCTTCTCCACGCAGGACAAGGGCACCGTCGCCCGGCAGACGCCGGCCGAGGGCGGGCGGCTCGGCAAGGGCGAGACGGTCACCCTGACGCTGTCCAAGGGCCCGGAGATGATCCCCGTCCCGGACGTGACCGGCAAGAACGTCGACGACGCCAAGAAGCAGCTGACCGACCTGGGCTTCCAGGTCGAGGTGGACAAGCCGTTCTTCTTCCCGCAGGACACGGTCGACTCCCAGTCCGTCGAGGCCGGCCAGAAGGCGCCGAAGGGCGGCACGATCACCATCAAGCTCAAGGGCGGGCTGTAGGCGGGCGGCTCCGCGGCCGTCCGGCGGACGGCGGCCGCGGGGCACCTGGCACCCTGAAGGGGTGAGAACTTCCCCCCAGGGCGCCGAGTTGCGCGCCCGTGCACGCAATCCCGTCGGCGGCCATGTTCCGGTGGCCGGCGGGCTGGCGAAGACCGGCCTTCCGTACGCCCGGGAGATGGGCGACGAGGTCGTCCAGGTCTTCGTGGCCAATCCGCGCGGCTGGGCGACGGCGCCCGGCAACCCGGAGCAGGACGAGGCGTTCCGGGCGGCCTGTGCCCAGGAGCGGATTCCCGTCTATGTCCACGCCCCGTATCTGATCAACTTCGGGTCGCACACCGAGGCGACGGTCGAGCGGTCCGTGCTGTCGCTGCGCCACTCGCTGCGCCGCGGCCGGGAGATCGGTGCGCTCGGGGTGGTCGTGCACACCGGCTCGGCGACCGGCGGGCGGCCGCGGGCGGCGGCGATGGCGCAGGTCAGGGAGCGTCTGCGGCCGTTGCTCGACGAGCTGACGCACCCGGACGACCCCTGGCTGCTGCTGGAGCCGACGGCCGGGCAGGGGGCGTCGCTGTGTGCCATGGCCGAGGATCTCGGCCCGTACTTCGACGCGCTGGACCGCCACCCCAGGCTGGGGGTCTGCCTCGACACCTGTCACGCGTTCGCGGCCGGGCACGACATGGCGGCGCCGGGCGGGACGAAGGCGCTGCTGGACGAGCTGGTGGAGGTCACCGGCGAGGGCCGGCTGAAGCTGATTCACGCCAACGACTCCAAGGACGTGGCCGGCGCCCACAAGGACAGGCACGAGAACATCGGCGCCGGTCACATCGGTGCGGGGCCGTTCGGTGAGCTGTTCACCCATCCCGCGACGGCCGGGGTCCCGCTGGTCGTCGAGACGCCCGGCGGCAAGGAAGGGCATGCGGCGGACGTGGCGCGGCTCAAGGAGCTGCGCGGGCGCTGACCGGGGCGGGCCGCCGCGACGGGGTCAGAGCTCGGGGCCGTCCCCGGGCTCTTCCTGGTACGAGTAGCGCTGCTCCCGCCACGGGTCACCGAGGTTGTGGTAGCCGCGCTCCTCCCAGAAGCCGCGGCGGTCGGCCCGCATGTATTCGATGCCGCGGACCCACTTGGGGCCTTTCCAGGCGTACAGATGCGGAACGATCAGGCGGACCGGAAAGCCGTGCTCCGCGGTGAGGAGTTCTCCCGAGTGGTGGGTGGCGAAGAGGCACTTCTCCCCGGCGAAATCCTCGATCCGCAGATTCGAGCTGAAGCCGTACTCGGCCCACACCATCACATGGGTGACATCGGGCGCGGGCGGTGCAAGATCAAGAATGGTGGTGGTGCGCACCCCGCCCCATTCGGCTCCCAGCATGCTGAATTTCGTCACGCAGTGCATATCGGCGACGACCGTGGTGTACGGCAGTGCCGTGAATTCCTCGTGTGACCAGCAGTGTTTCGCGCCGTCGGCGGTGGCGCCGAAAGCCCGGAACTCCCAGCGTTCGGGACGGAACTTGGGGACCGGCCCGTAATGGGTCACCGGCCAGCCCCGCTGCAGCCGCTGTCCCGGAGGGAGCGCAGGAGGCTCCTCTTCGCGGCTTTCCGGCTGACCCATGCCCTCCATGGTGTCAGACCGGAAGGGGTGCCGATGACCAGCGAGGGGAGGGATTGGGGCAACTCGTACTAAGCATGCACTTACTGGACGGCCCGCTCCGGGCGGTGCGAGGATGCGCGGCACCTGCCCAGTTCTCGCGTGGAAGGAGCCCGCAGCCATGCAGGGCGACCCTGAGGTCATCGAATTCCTCAACGAGCAGCTGACCGCCGAGCTGACCGCGATCAACCAGTACTTCCTGCACGCCAAGATGCAGGAGAACTTCGGCTGGACGAAGCTCGCGAAGTACACCCGCTCCGAGTCCTTCGACGAGATGAAGCACGCGGAGATCCTGACGGACCGGATTCTCTTCCTCGAAGGTCTGCCGAATTACCAGCGGCTCTTCCATGTGCGGGTCGGCCAGACCGTCACCGAGATGTTCCAGGCCGACCGGCAGGTCGAGGTCGAGGCAATCGACCGGCTCAAGCGCGGAATCGAACTCATGCGCACCAAGGGCGACATCACCTCGGCGAATATCTTCGAGGACATCCTCGCGGACGAGGAGCACCACATCGACTATCTCGACACCCAGCTGGAACTGATCGAAAAGCTGGGCGAAGCGCTCTACATCGCGCAGCTCATCGAGCAGCCGAGCTGAGCGCGAGCGGGTCGATGCGCCTTCGCGGCCACCGCCCGGGTAGCAGGGGAGGACCCCCCTCACCTCTGAGGGTCACGCGACCCCTCACGGCTACGCGGCCTCCGAGAGCGCCACGGGCTCCACTGCGCCCGCCGCCGCGGCCAGCGGCTCGGACACGCCGCCCAGCGGCTCGGACGCGCCGTTCTCAATGAGCTCCCGGCGGGGGCAGGAGCCCCGGCCGAGCAGGGCCTGGATGCGGCGTACGCAGTTGCCGCAGTCGGTGCCGGCCTTGCAGGCGGAGGCGATCTGGCGGGGCGTGCAGGCGCCGGTGTCCGCGTGGTCGCGGACCTGCTGCTCGGTGATCCCGAAGCAAGAGCAGACGTACACGCGGATGTCACCTCCGTAAGGAACCTCATCGATCCGGCTGATCTTGAGTGAGGTTACCCTTACCTTACCTGGCACCGCGGGGGCTGTACAACGCGATGGGGCGCGGATCACAGGATCCGCGCCCCATCGTCTGTTGTCCCTGACCGTCAGTGCAGGTCAGCTGCCCACCGGCTCACTGGTCGCGGTACATCTCCGCCACCAGGAACGCCAGGTCGAGCGACTGGCTGCGGTTGAGCCGCGGGTCGCAGGCGGTCTCGTAGCGCTGGTGGAGGTCGTCGACGAAGATCTCGTCGCCGCCGCCCACGCACTCGGTGACGTCGTCACCGGTCAGCTCGACGTGGATGCCGCCCGGGTGCGTGCCGAGGCTCTTGTGGACCTCGAAGAAGCCCTTGACCTCGTCCAGCACATCGTCGAAGCGCCGGGTCTTGTGACCGGAGGCCGCCTCGAAGGTGTTGCCGTGCATCGGGTCGCAGATCCAGGCGACCTGGGCGCCGGAGGCGGTGACCTTCTCGACCAGCTCGGGGAGCCGGTCGCGGACCTTGTCCGCTCCCATGCGGGTGATGAAGGTCAGCCGGCCCGGCTCACGCTCCGGGTCGAGCCGCTCGATCAGCGTCAGCGCGTCCTCGGGCGTCGTCGTCGGGCCGAGCTTGACGCCGATGGGGTTGCGCACCCGCGCGGCGAACTCGATGTGCGCACCGTCGAGCTGACGGGTGCGCTCGCCGATCCAGAGCATGTGCCCGGAGACGTCGTAGAGGTGGCTGGTGCGCGAGTCGACCCGGGTCAGCGCCGACTCGTAGTCGAGGACCAGCGCCTCGTGGGAGGCGTAGAACTCGACGGTGCGGAACTCCTCCGGATCCACCCCGCAGGCGTTCATGAAGTTCATCGCGCGGTCGATCTCGCGGGCCAGCGCCTCGTAGCGCTGGCCGGAGGGCGAGGACTTCACGAAGTCCTGGTTCCAGGCGTGCACCTGGCGCAGGTCGGCGTAGCCGCCGGTGGTGAAGGCGCGCACGAGGTTCAGGGTCGCCGCGGAGGCGTGGTACATCCGCTTGAGCCGCTGCGGGTCCGGGATGCGGGCCGCCTCGGTGAACTCGAAGCCGTTGACGGAGTCGCCGCGGTAGGTGGGCAGCGTCACGCCGTCGCGGGTCTCGGTGGGCTTGGAGCGCGGCTTGCTGTACTGGCCGGCGATCCGGCCGACCTTGACCACCGGGACGGACCCGGCGTAGGTCAGGACGGCGCCCATCTGCAGCAGCGTCTTGAGCTTGTTGCGGATGTGCTCGGCGGAGACGGCATCGAAGGCCTCCGCGCAGTCGCCGCCCTGCAGCAGGAACGCCTCACCACGGGCGACTGCTCCCAGGCGCTCGCGCAGCTGGTCGCACTCGCCCGCGAAGACGAGCGGCGGATAGGACTCGAGCTCCGCGATCACATCGCGCAGAGCCTCTTGGTCCGGCCAGTCAGGCTGCTGCGCCGCGGGCAGGTCTCGCCAGGTGTGTCCACCGGCGTGGGTTTCAGCGTTCACGGTCACACAGCCAACATTACGGGGTCCCGTCGAGCGTCCAGTACCCAGACCGGAGTGTGAGACGGCCGCACCGGCGGCGGCGCGGACGTCCGGTAGGGTGACCGGCATGCACGCGCATCCGGCCATGAACATGAACTGGTGGTGGACCGCTCATCCGGCGGCCCACTGATTTCGCGCGCATCCCACACTCCGCGAAGGCCGCCCGAGGGGCGGCCTTCAGCCTTTTCCGGCGGCCGTTCCCTCCCCTCCTGGAAGGAACCCCGCCATGCACCGCGAGCCCCCCGCCGCCACCGACGCCGCCGCCCTCGTCGGCCGGCTGCTCGACCCCGCCTGCCCGCCGTTCGCCCTGCTGCGCCGCCGCTCCCCCGGTCGGGACGGCAGCGCCGTCGAGGTGCTGACCGGCGAGGTCACCGAGGTCGAGCGGCTGGCCGACATCCCGCTGGGCGAGGGGGTGCCGGACGCGCCGGTGACCGACGCCCTCGCGCTGATCCCCTTCCGGCAGATCCGCGAGCGCGGCTTCCGGGCCCACGACGACGGCACCCCGCTGGCCGTGCTGCGGCCCCGGGAGAGCACCGAGGTGCCCCTGGACGAGCTGCTGGCGGCACTGCCCACGCATGATGTGCAGGTGGCGAACGGGGCGTTCGACGTGGACGACGACGCCTACGCCGAGATCGTCGGGCGCGTGGTACGGGACGAGATCGGCACCGGGGAGGGCGCGAACTTCGTGATCCGCCGGACGTTCCAGGGCGAGATCGCGGACTTCTCGGCGGCCGACGCGCTGGCGCTGTTCCGGCGGCTGCTGGCCGGTGAGCGCGGGGCGTACTGGACGTATGTGGTGCACCGCCCGGGGGTGCACACGCTGGTCGGCGCCAGCCCCGAGGTGCATGTGCGGATGTCGGGCGGCACGGTCGTGATGAACCCCATCAGCGGCACCTACCGCTACCCGCAGGACGGCCCGACCACCGAGAGCCTGCTGGCGTTCCTCGACGACCGCAAGGAGGCCGAGGAGCTGTCCATGGTGGTGGACGAGGAACTGAAGATGATGTGCACCGTGGGCGACAAGGGCGGGGTGGTCATCGGGCCCCGGCTCAAGGAGATGGCGCACCTGGCGCACACCGAGTACGAGTTGCGCGGCCGGTCCACCCTCGATGTGCGCGAGGTGCTCAAGGAGACGATGTTCGCGGCGACGGTCACCGGGTCGCCGGTGCAGAACGCCTGCCGGGTCATCGAGCGGCACGAGCCGGTGGGCGGTGACGGGCGGGGCCGCGGCTACTACGCGGGCGCGCTGGCGCTGATCGGGCGGGCCCCGGGCGGCGGGCCGCAGGAGGGCGCCGGCACCCGGACGCTGGACTCGCCGATCCTGATCCGTACCGCCGACATCTCCGCCGCCGGGCGGCTGCGGGTGCCGGTCGGCGCCACGCTGGTGCGCGCCTCCGACCCGTACAGCGAGGTCGCCGAGACGCACGCCAAGGCGGCGGGGGTGCTGAGTGCGCTGGGGGTGCGGCCCGCGCCCGCGCGGCCCGCGGACGGCAGCCGCCCGCCGCGGCTGGCCGACGACCCGCGGGTGCGGGCCGCGCTGGACGCCCGCCGGGCCGGCCTGGCCCCCTTCTGGCTGCGGATGCAGACCACCGCGCCGGTCGCCGAGCTGAGCGGTCGGGCCCTGGTCATCGACGCGGAGGACACCTTCACCGCGATGCTCGCGCATCTGCTGCGCACCTCGGGCCTGGAGGTCATCGTGCGGCGCTTCGACGAGCCGGGGCTGCGCGAGGCCGCCCGGGCGCACCGGGGCCCGGTCGTGCTGGGCCCGGGACCGGGCGATCCGTCCGATGCCGCCGACCCGAAGATGCGCTTTCTGCGGTCGCTGACCGCGGAGCTGGTGGCGGAGCACCGACACGGGATCCTGGGCGTGTGTCTGGGGCACGAACTGCTCGCCGCGGAGCTGGGGTTGGAGATCGTCCGCAAGGAGATGCCCTTCCAGGGCGCGCAGGAGCGGATCGACTTCTTCGGCCGCCAGGAAACGGTGGGCTTCTACAACACCTTCACGGCCCGCTGCGACGACACCACGGCGACCGAACTCGCCATGCACCGCGTCGAGTTGAGCCGGGACGCGGACACCGGCGAGGTGCATGCGCTGCGCGGTCCGGGCTTTGCGGGGGTGCAGTTCCACCCCGAGTCGGTGCTGACCCTGGACGGTGCGTCGATCACCGCACAGCTGCTGGCAGCTGTCCTCGTGTGACCAGCATGTTCGCGTTGGTGCGGTGGGCCAGATAGTCCTCGACGTTGGCCACGGTGGTCTCGACGATCTGGTCCACCGCCTCCTGTGTGAAGTACGCCTGGTGCGAGGTGACCAGCACGTTCGAGAAGGTCATCAGGCGGGCGAGGGTGTCGTCGCCGATGACGTCCAGGGACTTGTCGGCGTAGAAGTACGCGCCCTCCTCCTCGTAGACGTCCAGGCCGACGCCGGTGAGCCGGCCGGTCTTGAGCGTGTCGACGAGGGCCACGGTGTCGACGAGCCCGCCGCGGCTGGAGTTGATCAGGATCGCGTCGTCCTTCATCGCGGCCAGCGCCTTGGCGTCGATGAGGTGCCGGGTTTCCGCCACCAGGGGGACGTGCAGGGTGATCAGATCCGCCTCGGCGAACAGCCGCTCCCGGGTGACGTACGCCATGCCCAGGTCGAGGCAGCGCGGGTTCTCGGCGAGGTCCCAGCCCAGCAGGCGCATCCCGAAGCCGTGGGCGATCTCGGTGAACGCCTCGCCGATCCGGCCGGTGCCGAGCACTCCCGCCGTCCGTCCGCGCAGATCCCGGCCCATCAGGCCGGCCAGCCGGAAGTCGAAGTTACGGGTGCGGTGGCTGGCCATGACGATCCGCCGGTTGACCGCCAGCGCGAGCCCCCAGGCGAATTCGGCGACCGCGTACGGCGAGTAACGGCAGACCCGGCCGACGCTCATCCCGAGGTCGGCCGCGGCCTGCAGGTCGATGTTGTTGAAGCCCGTGGCGCGCTGGGCGATCATCTTCGTCCCGCCGGCCGCGAGGGTCTGCAGCACGTCCGCGCCCAGGTCGGCGGTGACGCCCGCGCTGACGATCTCGTAACCGTGGGCGATGGGAGCGGTGTCGCGGTTGAGGGCGACATCCAGGCTGCGGACCTGGTGGCGGCCGGCGAAGGCCTTCTCCAGGATCGGCCGCTCATCCGCCTGCACACCGAAGGCGACGATCTCCACTGAGTTCTCCCGGGTTCGTACGCCGGCTGGATTCCTCCCGCCCATGGGCAAGAGGCCGGATATGTCGCGTACGGCGAATATACGACCCACTACGGCGCTTCGCCCGGTGGTACGCCCGGGGCGGGGCGGGCGGCGGCCCCGGGCCGGACGGGGGCGACCCAGGGCAGGACAGGCGGCCCGGTTCAGCCGAAGAACACTCCGGCCTCTGCGTAGAGCGCCGGATCGACGGTCTTCAGCCGGGCGGTCGCCTCCGCGATCGGCACCCGGACGATGTCCGTACCGCGCAGCGCGACCATCTTGCCGAAGTCGCCGTCCTGTACCGCGTCGATCGCGTGCAGCCCGAAGCGCGTGGCCAGCCAGCGGTCGAAGGCGCTGGGGGTGCCGCCGCGCTGGGTGTGCCCGAGGACGGTGGTACGGGCCTCCTTGCCGGTCCGTGACTCGATCTCCTTGGCCAGCCACTCCCCCACGCCCGAGAGCCGGACATGCCCGAAGGAGTCGGTGGAGTCGTCCTTGAGCACCATCTGGCCGTCCTTGGGCATCGCGCCCTCGGCGACGACCACGATCGGGGCGTAGCGGACCTTGAAGCGGGACTCGATCCACCGGCAGACCTGCTCGATGTCGAAGCGCTGCTCCGGGATCAGGATGACGTTCGCCCCGCCGGCGAGGCCTGAGTGCAGCGCGATCCAGCCGGCGTGCCGGCCCATCACCTCGACGACCAGGACCCGCATATGGGATTCGGCGGTGGTGTGCAGCCGGTCGATGGCTTCGGTGGCGACGCCGACGGCGGTGTCGAAGCCGAAGGTGTAGTCCGTGGCCGACAGGTCGTTGTCGATGGTCTTGGGGACGCCGACGCAGGGGACCCCGTGCTCCTCGAAGAGCCGGGCGGCGACGCCGAGGGTGTCCTCGCCGCCGATCGCGATCAGGGCCTCGACCTCCTCCTTGGCGAGCGTCTCCCGGATCCGGCGCACGCCGTCGTTCTGCTTGAAGGGGTTGGTCCGCGAGGAACCGAGGACCGTGCCGCCGCGGGGCAGGATGCCGCGCACCGCCGGGATGTCCAGCGGGACCGTGTCATCCTCCAGCGGCCCGCGCCAGCCGTCCCGGAAGCCGACGAACTCGTATCCGTACTCCTGGGTGCCCTTGCGGACGATGCCCCTGATCACCGCGTTCAGACCGGGGCAGTCGCCGCCGCCGGTCAGTACTCCGACCCGCATCGCTGCTTCACCTACATCCCGTCAGTGGCCGCGCACGGCCGTCTTCGATCCGACCCCGGTCACGCTAATGGTGATCTGGGTCACTCAGGAATGCGGCAAACGGTGACGCCGGTGATTCAGCAGGCAGTTGACGGCGGCGTTCACCCGTACGAGCGGCTCCCTCCGGGTGGCGGCCGGTCCGGCCGGTGTCCCGCACCGGTCAGACCTCGTCGAGGCCGCGCTCGATGGCGTAGCGCACCAGCTCCACGCGGTTGTGCAGCTGAAGCTTGCCGAGGGTGTTCTGGACGTGGTTCTGCACCGTGCGGTGCGAGATGACCAGCCGCTCGGCGATCTGCTTGTACGAGAGCCCCTTGGCGACCAGGCGCAGCACCTCGGTCTCCCGGTCCGTCAGCTGCGGTGCGCCCGGCTCGTCCGGCGTCGCCGGGGCCGGTTCGGTCGCCAGCCGGCGGTACTCGCCCAGCACCAGACCGGCCAGGCCCGGGGTGAACACCGCGTCGCCGGCGGCCGTGCGCCGCACCGCGTCCAGCAGCTCCTGGGTGCTCGCCGACTTCAGCAGATAGCCCGTCGCCCCGGACTTGACCGCCTCCAGCACATCGGCGTGCTCACCGCTCGCGGACAGCACCAGCACCCGCAGCGCCGGACGGGCGCCGACCAGCTGCTTGCACACCTGCACGCCGGGCAGCCCCGGCAGATTGAGGTCCAGGACCAGCACGTCGGGCGCCGCGGCCTGCGCCCTGCGCACCGCCTGGAGGCCGTCCCCGGCCGTCGCCACGACCTCGAACCCGGCCTCCGCCAGATCCCGGGCGACCGCGTCGCGCCACATCGGGTGGTCGTCGACCACCATGACCTTCAGCGCCGGCTGCTCGTTCACGTGCCTGCCTTCCCCCGCCGTGTGCCCTCGGACGCACCGGACGCGCCCTTCTTGGGGACCGTCAATTCCACTTCCGTGCCCTGGCCGGGGACCGAGACCCACTGGGCGCTGCCGCCCAGATCCCGCAGCCGGCCGCGGATCGACAGGGCCACCCCCAGCCGGCCCTCCCGCTCGGCGTCGGCGAGCCGGCCCTCGGGAATGCCGGGGCCGTCGTCGCGGACGGTCACCAGCACCGCGTCCGGTTCGTCCTCCACCAGGATCCATGCGTGGGCACCGTCCCCCGCATGCACCCGGACATTGTCCAACGCGGCACTGACAGCGGCCGCGAGCTCGGCCGCCGCGGCGGCCGGCAGCTCCACCGGGGCGCCGGGCTCGGAGAACGTGACACCGGCGCGCGCGAACGGGGCGAGCAGCGCCCGCACATCGCACGGCCCGCGGCCGGACGCCGCCGGTCCGGCCGCGACGGGTGCCGCGAGGTCGTCCGGTACGCCGTCACCGCCCTGGTGCGGCACCCCGGGCGCCGTGCCGGGCCGGCCGCCGTGCGGCGGCAGCAGCCCGCCGGCGACCAACGTCCGCAGCGCGACCTCCTGTTCACCGGCCATCCGGCCGAGTTCGGCCGCCTCGCCGCCGATCGTGGCACCGCGCCGCTGCACCATGGCCAGCACCTGCAGCACGCTGTCGTGGATGTCGCGGGCCAGCCGCTCCCGCTCGCGGGTGGCCGCCTCGATCTGCAGGGCGCGCGCAAGGGTGCGCTCACTGGAGCGGGCCACCTCGACGACGTAGCCGATGCCGACGCTGGCCACCCACACCAGCACCACGTTGTGGACGGTGTCGCGGGCCAGCTCCTGGCGCTCGACCAGATTGGCCACCGCCACGACGGTGGAGGCCACCGCGGCCCACCGCCAGCCGCCCTTGATCGCGAAGCCGAGGACGGCACCCGCCGTCCAGATGGACGGCAGCGTCGGCGCGCCGCCCATGATGCGGAGGTGGGTGTCGGCTGCCAGCGTGAGCAGGATCCCGCCGACCGCGACGCCGAGGTCGGCGGCCAGGAACTGCCGGGTGCAGCGCTCCCGTGACGTGGTACGCCGCCAGGTCAGCGCCATCCACACGGTCAGCACGCCCATGTACGCGACGGCGACCAGCGGATGGGAGTAATGCCGGTAGGAGAGCGCGATCAGGCACAGGGCGTAGAAGAGGGTGAGGATCCGGTAGCCGGTGAGCGCCCGCCACAGCGGGAGTTCGACGGACATCCGCAGCGCCTTCGGGGGGCGCTTGCCATGGCGCCGGGCGGCCATGGCGCCGCGCACCGCCGCTGTGCCCCTGTCCGTGTCGGTCTCCGTCATCGCCGTCCCCCTCGCCGGGCACTCACACCCGGTCTCGGCCCTGCCCGTCTATTCGGCGGCCGCCTTCTTGGCCTGCTCCGCCTCGGCCTTCTTCTGCGCCTCCGCCGCCTTCGCCGCGTCGGCGATCTGCCGCTTGGCCGCGGTCGCGTAGATGTCGACGTACTCCTGGCCGGACAGCTTCATGATCTCGTACATGACCTCGTCGGTGACCGACCGGAGGATGAAGCGGTCGCCCTCCATGCCCTGGTAGCGGGTGAAGTCGAGCGGCTTGCCGATACGGATGCCCGGCCGGATCATCTTGGGCACGATCTTGCCCGGCGGCTGCACCTTCTCGGTGTCGATCATCGCCACGGGGATCACCGGCGCCCCGGTGGCCAGTGCGACCCGCGCCAGACCGCCCGGCTTGCCGCGGTAGAGCCGGCCGTCCGGGGAGCGGGTGCCCTCCGGGTAGATGCCGAAGAGCTCACCGCGTTCCAGCACCTCGATGCCGCTCTTGATCGCCGCCTCGCCCGCGCCGCGTCCGCCCGAGCGGTCGACCGGCAGCTGGCCGACGCCCTTGAAGAACGCGGCGG
Source organism: Streptomyces sp. TM32 (assembly GCF_004122755.1). Classification (NCBI taxonomy): domain Bacteria; kingdom Bacillati; phylum Actinomycetota; class Actinomycetes; order Kitasatosporales; family Streptomycetaceae; genus Streptomyces; species Streptomyces sp. TM32. The sequence continues at coordinate 9,645 of NZ_SDIG01000102.1, read as the reverse complement.
TCAGCTTGCCCTTCACGCCCGGCGAGGTGAAGTACTCCGCCTTGGCGATGAAGGTGACCTTCCGGTCGAGCACCGCGGGCAGGAAGAAGGAGTCCGAGAAGGACAGGTGGTTGCTCGCGAGGATCGCCGGACCCTCGGCGGGAATGTTCTCGATGCCTTCCACCCAGGGCCTGAAGGCAAGCTTCAGTGACCCGCCGATGGAAAACTTCATTGCGCCGTAGATCAACCGACTGCCTCCTGTGTGTGACGCAAAGACCTTAACCTGCCGCGGTCGTCCCCTCGCGTCGTGCCCGTCGCCGGACCTACCCGCCCGCCGTCACTCCGCGTACCCTGAGGTAACTCGCCAGGCCCCCTCATCGATCGGAGTCCCCCGGTGCCGCTCCTTCCCGGAGCCGAGCCGTTCCGCCGTGACGGCGGAGAGGTCGGCGTCCTTGTGTGCCACGGCTTCACCGGCTCCCCCCAGTCCGTACGCCCCTGGGCCGAGCATCTGGCCGACCAGGGGTTCACGGTCAGCCTGCCGCTGCTGCCCGGTCACGGCACCCGCTGGCAGGACCTGCAGATCACGACCTGGCAGGACTGGTACGCCGAGGTCGACCGCGAACTGCGGGCGCTGACCGAGCACTGCACCACCGTCTTCGTCTGCGGCCTGTCGATGGGCGCCGCGCTGGCGCTGCGGCTGGCCGCCAAACACGGCGACGCGATCAGCGGGGTGGCCGTGGTCAACCCCGGCAACAAGATCCATGACGCGGCCGCGCCGCTGCTGCCGGTGCTGCGCCACCTCGTACGGACGACCAAGGGGATCACCAGCGACATCGCCAAGCCCGGCATCAAGGAGGTCGGCTACGACCGGGTGCCGCTGGACGCGGCGTATTCGCTGCGCCGGTTCTTCCAGCAGGTCGACTCCGAACTCCCGCGTGTCACCCAGCCGTTGCTGGTGATGACCAGCCCGCAGGACCACGTCGTCCCGCCGGTGGACTCCGAACGCATCCTGAGCCGGGTCTCCTCGACCGATGTCCGCCAGAAGCTGCTGGAGCGCAGCTACCACGTCGCGACGCTCGACCACGACGCGGAGCAGATCTTCCGGGACACCGTCGACTTCATCACCCGGCTCGCTCCGCAGGCGCGGACGGGCACCGCGGGCACCGCCCAGGAGGGGGCGGCGGACCGTGGCGGAGCGTAGCCCCCGCGACCCCCGGGACCCGCTGGACGAAGAGGCCGCCTGGGCCGAGATCGTGGCGGGCTACGGCGAGCAGCCGGCGTTCCCCACCGAGGACGGCCCGCCGGCGCCCCCGGCCGCGGACGGCGACGGCGACAGCAGCAGCAAGGGTGAGACGCCCGCCAAGGACGAGGCGGACGCGTCGCAGGACGAGGCGGCCGGGAAGGACGGCACGGCCGCAGGCGGCACCGGGTCCGGGACCGGTTCCGGGGGCCCCCTGACCGGCGGCGGCTCGCGTCCCGGCAGCTTCGTGGTCTACGCGCCGGGGGTCGGCCCCCGCGACTGGAGCGCCGCCAAGGCGTCCGACGACGACTTCGACGACTCCGACGAGGGCCACTTCACCCCGCCCGAACCGCCCCCGCTGCCGCAGGCCGACGTCACCACCAAGTTCGCCTGGATCGCGGTGATCGGCGGCCCGCTGCTGCTGGTGGCCATGGTGCTCCTCCAGCAGCCGGTGACGTGGTGGATCACGGTTCTGGGCATCGGCGGCTTCCTCGGCGGGTTCGCCACCCTGGTGGCCCGGATGAAGAGCGACGACGAGGACGACGACGACCTGCCGGGCAGCGGCGCGGTGGTGTGAGTCAGCCCGTGGCCGGCACCCGCAGGGCGGCCAGCACGGGCAGATGGTCGGTGGCCGCCGTGAGGTCGTCCTCCCGTACCCCCGGCAGCCCGTGCGGCACCCCGCAGCCGAGGACCTCCACACCGTCGGTGGTGAAGATCGCGTCGATCCGCTGATGCGGGTCACGGGGCGTGGAGGTGAACTCCCCGCCCCACGGTCGGGCCGCCCAGGCGTCCGTGAGCGCCCCTGCCAGCCGGCGGAAGCTGCGGCCGTCCGGCCGGTCGTTGAGGTCGCCCCCGGCGACGGCGTACGGCACGTCCAGCGCGGCCAGCCGCTCCAGCAGCAGCCCGGCCTGCTCATAGCGCTCCCGGTCGGCGAGGCTGAGGTGGCAGCTGAGCACGCCGAGGCGGGCCCCGCCGATGCGGACCACGGCGGTGGCGAAACCGCGCCGGTGCAGTCCGGGGGTGCGCGGCAGCAGGATGTCCTCCGTGCGCTCCACGTGGGCGCGCAGGGTGGACAGGATCATCGGGCCCGCGGCCGTGGCGCCACCGGTGACGTGGACCAGACCGGCCGCCCGGGCCAGCTTCTCGGTGGTCTTGCGCCAGCGGAAGAACCGCGGCGCCTCCTGGATCAGTACGAGATCGGGGGCGCAGGCCCGGATGACCCTGGCCAGCGCCGCCCGGTCGTCGCGCATCGAGCGGATGTTGTAGCTGAGCACCCGGATCACGGCCGCACCGCTGTGCCCGCCGGTGCCGCCGCCGGTGGCCTCGCCGGGAGCGGGACCGGGCTCGGTACGGGACTCGGGGAGCGAGAGCAAGGCGGCTGGTCCTCTCACCGGGATCGTCACGCGGGCCAAGATAGAGCACCGCCCGCCGCACCCCTGGGGGACGCGACGGGCGGTGCCGTATGCAGCAGCGGGCGCTGACGGGCCCTCGGGCCTCTCAGCCCTGCCGCGCCAGGTCGGCCGCGCCGACCAGGCCGGCCTTGCCGCCGAGCTGGGCGGCGAGCACCTGGGCGTGCGGCCGGTACTGGTTGCCGACCAGCCAGCGGCGGAAGGACTTGCGGATCGGCCCCAGGACCAGTTCGCCCTCGTCGGAGACGCCGCCGCCGACGATGAAGGCGGACGGGTCGAAGAGCGAGGCGAGGTCGGCGAGGCCGGCGCCGGCCCAGCGGGCCAGCTCGCGGAAGGAGTCGATGGCCACCGGGTCGCCCTGGCGGGCGGCCTCGCTGACGTGCCGGCCCTCGATGCCCTCGGAGGTGCCGTCGCCGAGCGCCAGCAGGATCTGGGCGTTCTCGGGGGTGGCGAAGGCGCGCTGGCGGGCGTAGCGCAGCAGGGCGCGGCCGGAGGCGTACTGCTCCCAGCAGCCCTGGCTGCCGCAGCCGCAGAGCAGTCCGTCGGGCACCACCCGGATGTGGCCGAACTCGGCGGCGACGCCGAACCGGCCGCGGCGCAGCTTGTTGCCGATGATGATGCCGCCGCCCAGGCCGGTACCGAGGGTGATGCAGATGACGTCGCTGTGCCCCTGGCCGGCGCCGAACTTGTACTCGCCCCAGGCCGCGGCGTTGGCGTCGTTCTCGACCACCACGGGGAGGCCGACGCGCTGTTCGACCTTGTCCTTGAGCGGTTCGTGGCGCCAGTCGATGTTCGGTGCGAACAGGACCGTGGCCCGCTTCTCGTCGACGTAGCCGGCGGCGCCGATGCCGACGGCCTCGACGTGATGACCGGCTCCCACGGTGCGCACCGCCTCGGCGATGGCCTCGGTCAGCGCCTCGGTGGCATGCGGAGTCTGCACCGTGCACGTTTCAAGGATCGAGCCCTCTTCGTCGACCACGCCGGCCGCGATCTTCGTGCCGCCGATGTCGACGCCGATGGTGAGTCCCATGTGTCCCTCAGTTTTTCGCTCGAACCCCGCCGGGATCCACCGTACCGGAGGTAGGAGCGCCTGCCGCTCCCCTCAGGAGGTCGAAGTGAGGGGCACGCCCCCGTGCTCGGGGGCCACAGCGCTCAGTCGAGGTCGATCCGCTCGGTGCCGGCGGGGCCGTCGTCGTCGCGGGGGTCGTCGCCGCGGCGGCCGGCGGGACGGTCGTCGAGGTCGTCGCGGGTCCAGCGGCGCTCGCTGCCCTCGACGGCGGAGCGGTAGGCGGCGAGCAGCTCGGAGCCGGCCGCGGCGAGGTGGTCGAAGATGTCGGGGTTGCGCTCGATCACCGGCTCGACGGCGGCCCTGGCCTGCTTGAACAGCTGGTTGACGGCGCCCTGCGCGGCGATCCCGCCGAGCGCCCCGGGAAGCTGGATGCCGGCGAGCTTGTCGGTGACCGCCTCGGCGAGCTTGCGCAGCTCCTCGGCGGCGCTGCCCGGCTGCGGGCCGTGGGCGGCGCGGTGGCGGGCCTGCTCGGCCGCGAGGTCCTCGGCGCAGGCGGTCTGCCAGGCGTCGGCATCGGGCTCGGCCCTGCGGTCGGCGGGGCGCTCGGTGGCATCGCTCATGATGAACTCCGTGACTCCTGCGGCGAGGCAGTACGGCGAAGGGGTGCAAGACGGGCACGTCGGGGCGGGCCCCACCCTCGACGGTACCCGAACGGTGGTACCGCGTTCAGTCGCTCTTGGGCCACAGCCCGGGATCCGGGGTGAAGCGGATGTCCAGGACGCCGTCGCGCAGTCCGGCGCCGGAGACGGTGCAGCGGCGCAGCGCGGAGGGCAGCGTACGGATCCGGCGGAAGCGGCCCACGGTGACCACGATCTCGTCGCCGCGGCGCACCAGCCCCAGCCCCCGGCGTTCGGCGCCGGGCAGCGGCACCCGCCAGACGAGGATGCCGTCGGTGGCCAGCCGGTCCTCGACGGTCCACGGGTCGCGGCCGGGCCCCTCGCCCGGAGCGCTCCCGGCGATCTCGCCGGCCCCGCCGTCGAGCAACTCGTCGAGTGCGCCGACGCCCTGGGGGTCGCGGCCCAGATGCGGCACCTCGTGGACGGGGACGTCGGGGAACTCCTCGCGCAGCACCTTGAGGGCGGACTGCTGGCTGCCGGAGAGCGCGGCGAGGAAGGGGTCCGCGGAGCCGGTGGGCAGCAGCCGGTTGACGACCACGCCGTCGGTGCGCCGGCCGTGCAGGGCGAGTCCGGCGCGGATGCCGCGCAGCGTGGCGGCGGCGACCGGTCCGGCGTCGGTGACCAGGCGGACGGAGGTGCCGGGGTCGTCGATCGCGCGCTGGACGGCGGCGAGTTCGCTCTCCCAGCGCTCGGCGGCGTCGTACAGCTTCTGGGCCGGCATCGGGACGCCGGCGAGCTGGGCGAGCACCGGGCGCAGCGCGCGGGCGGCCTGTCGCTCGGGGGGCAGCAGCCGGCGCAGATAGCGGCGTACCTGGGCCGGCAGGGCGAGCAGCCGGACCGTTTCGGCGGCCGAGGGCATGTCGACGACGACCAAGTCCCAGTCGTCCGAGGCGTGTTCCGCGCGCAGCGCGTGCAGCAGCGCGAAGTCCTCACAGCCGGGGAGTTCGGTGAGTTCGTCCTCGTCGAGCGGGGCGGCGCCGAGCAGGTCGAGGGCGGCGCCCGCGCGCTCCTGGAACGCGAGGAACTCCTGGCGGAAGCGGTCACCGGGGTCGATGCGCCGGGCATGCAGGCCGGGCGCTATCGGGGTGGGCGCATCGGCGCCGAGGGGGACGCCCAGGACCGATTCCGGCGCACTGCTCTCGGTGGTGAGCAGCAGTGCCCGCGCGCCTCGCCGGGCGCCGGCCAGGGCGGTCGCGGCGGCGAGCGTGGTGCGGCCCGCGCCGCCGGGGCCCGTGACGAGGACGGTGCGCACGCTCAGCGCTTCTTGGCCTCGTCGGTGGCGCCGGCGCCGTCGGCGGGCCCGGCGGCGTGGTCGGCGGGGCCGCTCTCGACGCGCTTCTTCAGCCCGGCCAGCGCACGGTCGATGATGACCTTCTCGGCCTTGCGCTTGATCATCCCGAGCATGGGGATCTTGACGTCGACGGTCAGCTGGTACGTCACCTCGGTACGGGCGCCGCCGCTCAGCGCGGCCAGGCGGTAGGAGCCGTCGAGGGCGCGCAGCATCTGCGACTTGACCAGGGACCAGCTGACCTCGTTCTCGCCGGTCCAGGTGTAGGCGAGGGTGTGGTCGTCCTTGATCGCCCCGGCGTCCAGCAGCAGCCGCACCTGCGCGGCACGGCCGTGGTCGTCCTTGTCGAGGACCTCTGCCTCTTTGACCTCGCCGGTCCATTCCGGATAGCGGTCGAAGTCGGCGATCACTCCCATCACCTCGGCAGGTGCCGCCTCGATCGTGATGCTCGAGCTGGTGTGTTCGGCCATCGCCGTGACTCCTCCATGCCGATTCATGCCGGTCCGCCGGCGCTTCCCCGAGCTCTCAGCTCCGAGCGGGGCAGACCCCGATACGCGGTGTCTGTGCTGCTACCGGCTCTGAGGCTACCGCGCGGGAACCTGCGGGCCGACACCAGCAGGCGCGGCACGACGGGCCCGGTCGGCCACCGGCCACGCGCCGCGCCCGCGCCGGCCGAGCCGTTGCGGCCTCACCACTGGAGGACGTAGGGCGTGCCGGTCGCATTGAAGTGCCCGACATTGACGCATTCCGTGCCCTCGATCCGGACCCTCCGGGCCAGCGGCTGGTGCACATGGCCGAAGAGGGAGTAGCGGGGCCGGGTGGTGCGGATGGCCTGCAGCAGGGCCGCGCTGCCGCGCTCGAAGCGGCGGGCGACGGTGTCGTAGCAGAGCTCGGGGACATCGGGCGGGATGTGGGTGCACAGCACGTCCACCTCACCGACCGCCTCGATCTTGGCGGCGTACTCCTCGTCGCTGATTTCGTACGGGGTCCGCATGGGGCTGGTGAGGCCGCCGCCGACGAAGCCGAAGACCCGGCCACCGATCTCCACCCGCTGGCCGTCCAGGACGGTGGTGCCGGACCGGGCGTACTCGGGCCACAGGCGCGGGATGTCGACGTTGCCGTAGGTGGCGTACGTGGGCGTCGGGAAGGCGGCGAAGAGTTCGGCGTACTGCCGGCGGACCGCGCCCTCGATCACCGACTCGCGGCTGGCGCCCGCGGCGTCCAGTTCTCCCCACAGTCTGCGGCCGAGCGCGCGGGCCTCCTCGAAGCGGCGGGCGGTGCGCAGTTCGACCAGCGCGCCGGCGTTCGCGGCGCCGAAGAGGTCGGGGAAGATGCCGCGCGAATGGTCGGCGTAATCGAGGAAGAGGACCAGGTCACCGAGGCAGATCAGGGCATCGGCACCCTCTCCGGCCGCCGCCAGGTCCCGGCTGTTCCCGTGTACGTCACTGACCACATGCACGCGCATGCCGTCACCCTAGATCGGCCCGGGCAGGGCCGGGAGGGGGCGGGGGACCTGGGGTTACTTTCGGGTCACCGACCCGCTGGTCTACTCTGCGCGGAAGAGTCCCCATGGCGTGTCCCGCAGCATGTGACGCATCAAACATCTGGCCGTTCCCCCCTATCCCCACAGCAATACCCATGGGTAACGTCCGGGCAGTCCAATCTCCCCCCTGCATGATCATGGACCGCCGCCGGTGCAACACACAGCGTCGTGGCGCCGGCGCTTCTGAGGAGCAGCAGTCTTGCGCGAGTTCAGCCTTCCGGCCCTGTACGAGGTCCCCGCGGACGGCAATCTGACGGATCTTATCCGCCGAAATGCCGCGCAGCACCCGGATGTTGCCGTCATGGGACGCAAGGTGAACGGCGCATGGCAGGACGTCACTGCCGCCGCCTTCCTCGCCGAGGTCCGCGCCGCGGCCAAGGGGCTGATCGCCTCCGGAGTGCAGCCCGGCGACCGGGTCGGTCTGATGTCACGCACCCGCTACGAGTGGACGCTGCTGGACTTCGCCATCTGGAGTGCCGGTGCCGTCACCGTCCCGGTGTACGAGACCAGTTCGGCCGAACAGATCCAGTGGATCCTCGGCGACTCCGGCGCGGTGGCCTGCCTGGTGGAGTCCCCCACCCATGAGGCGACCGTCGAGTCGGTGCGCGACCGGCTGCCCGAGCTGGAGAACATCTGGCAGATCGAGCGGGACGCCATCGCCCGGCTGCAGGCCGCGGGCGCCGGCATCACCGATGACGAGGTCGAGGCGCGCAGCGCGCTGGCCGACGCCGATTCGCCGGCCACCATCGTCTACACCTCCGGCACCACCGGCCGCCCCAAGGGCTGTGTGCTCAGCCACCGCAGCTTCTTCGCGGAGTGCGGCAACATCGTCGAGCGGCTGCGCCCGCTGTTCCGTACCGGCGAGTCCTCGGTGCTGCTCTTCCTGCCCATCGCGCACGTCTTCGGCCGGCTGGTGCAGGTCGCCGCGGTGATGGCGCCCATCAAGCTGGGCCACGCCCCCGACATCAAGAACCTCACCGACGACCTCGCCTCCTTCCGGCCGAAGCTGGTGCTGGGCGTGCCGCGGGTCTTCGAGAAGGTCTACAACTCGGCGCGGGCCAAGGCGCAGGCCGACGGCAAGGGCAAGATCTTCGACAAGGCGGCGGACGTCGCGATCGCCTACAGCCGCGCGCTGGACGCCCCGGAGGGCCCGGCGTTCGGGCTGAAGCTGAAGTACAAGGTCTTCGACCGGCTCGTCTACGGCAAGCTGCGTGCCGTCCTCGGCGGCCGCGCCACCCACGCCATCTCCGGCGGCGCCCCGCTCGGTGACCGCCTCGGCCACTTCTACCGCGGCATCGGCTTCACCGTCCTGGAGGGCTACGGCCTGACGGAGTCCTGCGCGGCGACCGCCTTCAACCCCTGGGACCGGCAGAAGATCGGCAGCGTCGGCCAGCCGCTGCCCGGCTCGGTGGTACGGATCGCCGACGACGGCGAGGTCCTGCTGCACGGCGAGCACCTCTTCACCGAGTACTGGAACAACCCGTCGGCCACCAAGGAGGCGCTGTCCGACGGCTGGTTCCACACCGGCGACCTCGGCACCCTCGACGAGGACGGCTACCTCGCCATCACCGGCCGCAAGAAGGAAATCCTGGTCACCGCGGGCGGGAAGAACGTCGCCCCCGCCGTGATCGAGGACCGTATCCGGGCGCACGCGCTGATCGCCGAGTGCATGGTCGTCGGCGACGGCCGGCCGTTCATCGGCGCGCTGGTCACCCTCGACGAGGAGTTCCTGCCCCGCTGGGCCGAGGAGCACGGCCATCCTGCCGATGTGACGCCGTCCCAGGTCGCCGAGGACCCGGAGCTGCTGGCCGCCGTCCAGCGCGCGATCGACGACGGCAACGCGGCCGTCTCCAAGGCCGAGTCGGTGCGCAAGTTCCGTATTCTGCCGACCCAGTTCACCGAAGAATCGGGCCATGTCACCCCGTCGCTGAAGCTCAAGCGGAACGTGGTCGCGAAGGACTTCGCGGAGGAGATCGAGGCGATTTACCGGGGGTAGGGCGCCGCACGTTTTCGGCTTCCCCGCCATGGTGGTTGCGCGCCGTTTGTCGCCCGCTTCGCGGTCCGCCCGCCGTTGCGCTTTGCGGCGCCGCCGCACGTTGTCGGCTTTCCCGCCGTGGTGGTGTTTCGCCGTTGCGCTGTGCGGCGCGCCGTACGTTGTCGGCTTTCCCGCCGTGGGTGTTCTCGCCGTTGCGCCTGCGGCGGGCCGGGTGGTTGTTGGGTGCGGTGACGGGCCTCCGGGGCCTGTTGTGTGGACTGCTTCGCTTTACGTCCACACAACAGGCCCCTCCGGCCCGCCCCCTCCCGTGAGTGGAGTGAGTGACGGTGGGTGGGGGCGGGCCACGGATGGCCGTTTCGGTACGACCCCAAGGCGGCTAGGCGCACTCGACCAGCCACGTTCACCCCCACCGGCCTCTTCCCACCCTCCACAACGGGAGGGGACGGGCCGGAGCGGGTGGGTGTCCGGACGTAAAGCGAAGCAGTCCGGACACCCACCCGCGGA
>NZ_SDIG01000101.1:0-23181 GCF_004122755.1 Streptomyces sp. TM32 | reverse complement strand
GGCCGATCCGCAGCACCTCGGCCATCTTCTCAGCATCGATGTCGTACGACATCGTCACGTGATGCAGCACCGCCCCGCCCCACCCACCGAGGAGTCCCCGTGTTCACCACCCGCCCGACCCTCCAGGGCACCTTCGGGATGGTTTCCACCACGCACTGGCTGGCGTCGCAGTCGGCGATGGCTGTTCTGGAGGACGGCGGCAACGCCTTTGACGCCGCGGTGGCCGCGGGGTTCGTGCTGCATGTCGTGGAGCCGCATCTGAACGGGCCGGCGGGCGAGGTGCCGATCATCCTGGCGCCGGCTGACGGGCCGGTGCGGGTGCTGTGCGGCCAGGGGCCGGCGCCGGCCGGTGCGAGCGTGGCGCACTACACCTCCCTCGGCCTCGACCGGGTGCCCGGCACCGGGCCGCTCGCCGCCGCGGTTCCCGGAGCCTTCGACGCCTGGATGCTGTTGCTGCGCGACCACGGCAGCAAGTCCCTCGCCGAGGTGCTGCGGTACGCCGTCGGGTACGCGGAACACGGCCATCCCGCCGTGGAGCGGATCGGCGAGGCCGTCGAGACGGTGCGTGCGCTCTTCGAGACGGAGTGGACCTCGTCCGCCGAGCTCTACCTTCCGGGCGGCAGGTCGGTCGCCCCCGGCGGACTGCTCAGGAACCGTCCGCTGGCGGCCACCTGGCGCCGGCTGATCGCGGAGGCAGAGGCGGCGTCGACCGGCCGCGAGGCGCAGCTCGACGCCGCCCGCCGCATCTGGCGCGAGGGGTTCATCGGTGAGGCGCTCGCCGGCTTCGCGGCCCGTCCGGCCATGGACACCTCCGGCGAACGCCATGCGGGCACCCTCACCGGCGACGACCTGGCCGCCTTCTCCGCCACCTATGAAGCACCGGTCACCCACGACTGGAACGGCTGGACCGTCGCCAAGGCGGGCGGCTGGTCCCAGGGGCCCGTCTTCCTCCAGCAACTCGCCCTGCTTCCACCGGAGTTGCCCGCATACGGCAGTCCCGACTACGTCCACCTGCTCATCGAGGGCAGCAAGCTGGCGATGGCCGACCGTGAGGCCTGGTACGGCGACGCCCAGGAGGTGCCGCTCGACACCCTCCTCAGCGACGACTACAACGCGGCCCGCCGAGCCCTCATCGGCGCGCACGCCTCGTACGAACTACGGCCAGGCAGCCCGGACGGCCGCACCCCACGTCTGAGCGAGCACGCGCGGGCGGCAGCGACGGGTGCGGACGGCTTCGGTGCGGCGGCCGGCTCCGGCAGCGGAGCGGGCGAGCCGACCGTCGGGGGCGGGCCCAGCGGGGTGCCCACGGCCGCCGCGCCCGGCAGGATGCCCGCGGATATCGCCCTGGTCGCCCCGGCCGCCCCGGAGATCGACCGGAACGGCGGCGTGCGCGGCGACACCTGCCACATCGATGTCGTCGACCGCTGGGGCAACCTCGTCTCCGCCACCCCGTCCGGCGGCTGGCTGCAGTCCAATCCCGTCGTCCCGGGGCTCGGCTTCCCGCTCGGCACCCGGCTGCAGATGGCCTGGCTGGAGGAGGGCCTGCCGAATTCCCTCACCCCGGGGCGCCGCCCCCGCACCACCCTCACCCCGTCGCTGGCGCTGCGCGACGGGGTCCCGGTGATGGCCTTCGGGACGCCCGGCGGGGATCAGCAGGACCAGTGGCAGGTCCACTTCTTCCTGGCCGTGGCGCTGCGCGGGGCGGTCCGCGGCGGGCTCGACCTGCAGGGCGCCATCGACGCCCCGAACTGGCACCAGGACTCCTTCCCCGGGTCCTTCTTCCCCCGCGGGATGCGGCCGGGGAGCGTGACCGTGGAATCCCGGATCGGCCGGCGGACCATCGACGAGCTGCGGCGGCGTGAGCACCGTGTCACGGTGGGTGACGACTGGTCCGAGGGGCGGCTGTGTGCCGTGGCCCGGGATCCGGAGAGCGGTCTGCTGTCCGCGGCGGCGAATCCCCGGGGGATGCAGGGGTACGCGGTCGGGCGCTGAGGCAGCCGGGGGCTGAGGCAGCCGGTGGGGGGCCGTGGCGGGCCCTGGGGGCCGGTTTTCGGCCGTGCCCTCCGCGGCATCCCGAGTTCACCTGGAGTCCAGCCGCCGTGTCAGTGGCTCATGGTTCGATGGACGCATGATCGAAGCACTTCGTACCCACCAAGCGGGAGATCCCACGGATATCACCCATGCTGTTGCCATGACCTCCTCGCCGGATCTGTCGGGGCTGGACCTCGCCGCCGTCGAGGCCGCCGTCCGCCGTGCCGCGGCCGAGGAGATCATGCCGCGCTTCCGGCAGCTCGCCGCCGAGGACATCGTCGAGAAGAACGGCCCGCACGACCTCGTCACGGTCGCCGACCGGCGCGCCGAGGAGCAGCTCACCGCCGCCCTGACGGACCTGCTGCCCGGCTCCCGGGTGGTCGGCGAGGAGGCGGTGCACGCCGATCCCACCGTGCTCGACGCGCTGCACGGCGACGCCCCCGTCTGGATCGTCGACCCGGTCGACGGCACCCGACAGTTCGTGCACGGCGACCCCGGCTTCGCCACGCTCGTCGCGCTCGCCCACCGCGGGGAGCTGCTGGCGTCGTGGACGTACGCCCCCGCGCTCGGCCTGCTGGCCGTCGCCCGCCGCGGCGCCGGCGCCCAGCTCAACGGCGTACCGCTGCACACCGGCAGCCCGGAGCCCGGCGCCGTCCTCAATGTGGCGACCTCCCACTACGACTTCACCGATGCCGACCAGAAACGGGTGCTCGCCGCCCTGGACACCGCCGGCATCGCCCCGCGCCCCTGTGGCTCGGCGGGCCTGGAGTATCTGCACATAGCCCGCGGCGAGCTCGACGCCATCGCCTTCAGCTGGGAGAACGCCTGGGATCACGCGGCCGGGCTGCTGCTGGTCCAGGAGGCGGGCGGCGCGAGCGGCACGGTCGCCGGGGAGCCGTTCCGGATCGAGGGCGGCAATGCGCTGCCCTTCACCGCGGCGCGGGACGCCGAAACGGCGCGGCGTATCCTCGAACTGCTGGCGGCCGCCAACTGATCCTCACCGACGAGGGTCGGACGTGAGGGGAGTGGCGTACGTGCCGAGGATGCTCGATGCCGTGGTGATCGGGGCGGGACCCAACGGCCTGACGGCGGCCGTCGAACTCGCCCGCCGGGGCATGTCGGTGGAGGTCTTCGAGGCCTGCGACACCATCGGCGGCGGTGCCCGCACCGAGGAGCTGACCCTCCCCGGCTTCCGCCACGACCCCTGCTCGGCGGTGCACCCCACGGGCGCCGGTTCGCCCGCCTTCGCCGCGATGCCGCTGGCGCGCCACGGCCTGGAATGGCTGCACCCCGAGCTCCCCATGGCCCATCCGTTCCCGGACGGCACGGCAGCCGTGCTCGCCCACTGCGTCGGTGAGACCGCCATGTCCTTCGGACCGCGCGACGCCGGCACGTACCGCAGGCTCGTCGCGCCCTTCGTCGGCAAGTGGGAGGCGATGGCCCGCGACTTCCTGCGCACCCAGTGGCTCGGCCTGCCCCAGGACCCGCTGACCTACGCCCGCTTCGGCCTGGTCGCGATGCAGCCGGTCACCCTGCTCACCCGCCGCTTCCAGGACGAGAAGGCCCGCGCGCTGCTGGCCGGGCTCGGCGCGCACGCCAACGCCCCGCTCGGCGGCTTCGGGACCTCCGGCATGGCCCTGATGTTCGCGCTCGCCGCGCACGCCCACGGCTGGCCGGTGGCCCGCGGCGGCTCCCAGGCCATCTCCGACGCCCTCGCCGGGCTGCTGCACGCCCATGGCGGCGCGGTGCACACCGACTTCGAGGTCAAGCGGCTGGACGACCTGCCGCCGGCCCGGGCGTACGTCTTCGACACCTCTCCGACCGCGCTCGCCCGGATCGCCGGCCTGGGCAACGCCTACCGCGACGTGAAGTACGGCCCCAGCGTCTTCAAGGTCGATTACGCACTGTCCGGCCCGGTGCCGTGGACGGCCGAGGACGCCCGCCGCGCCGGCACCGTCCACATCGGCCCCACCAGCGACGACATCGGCGCCGCGCTGAACGCCGCCACCTACGGCCGCGACCCGTCCCGCCCCTTCCTGATCACCGCCCAGCCCAGCCTGATCGACCCCACCCGCGCCCCCGAGGGCAAGCACACGTTCTGGGCGTACGGCCATGTCCCCAATGGCTGGGAGGGCGACGCCACCGAGGCCGTCGAGCGGCAGATCGAGCGGTTCGCGCCCGGCTTCCGCGACCTGGTCCTGGCCCGCGCGGTGGCCGGCCCGCCACAACTCGCCGTCCGTAACGCCAATTACGTGGGCGGCGACACCGCCACCGGCTCCGCGGCCGGCCTGCGGCTGCTCATCCGCCCCAAGCTCGCCCGCGTCCCGTACGAGACCGCCCACCCTGCCGTCTACCTCTGCTCGCAGGCCACCCCGCCCGGCCCCGGCGTGCACGGCATGTCCGGCCACTACGCCGCCAAGGCGGTCTGGCGGCGGCTGCGCGGGTACCGCCGCTGACCGGCCGACGGACGGTGGCACGACGCACCGGTGGACACCGCCGTTGACCGGCCGATGCACCGGTGGACACCGCCGTTGACCGGCTGCGTGTAACCGTCCGCCGACCGTGGCCACACCGTAGGGTCGTACGCCATGAGCGCTTCCCGTACCACCCTCACCGTCGTCCAGGGCGACATCACCGAACAGACCGTGGATGCCGTGGTGAACGCGGCCAACTCCTCGCTCCTCGGGGGCGGGGGAGTGGACGGCGCGATCCACCGGCGCGGCGGCCCCGAGATCCTCGCCGAGTGCCGCGCCCTGCGTGACGGCCACTACGGCGGCGGGCTGCCCACCGGCCAGGCCGTCGCCACCACCGCCGGCCGGCTGCCCGCCCGCTGGGTCGTCCACACCGTGGGCCCCGTGTTTTCCCGGCAGGAGGACCGGTCCGCGCTCCTCGCGTCCTGCTACCGGGAGTCTCTCCGGGTCGCCGACGAGCTGGGCGCGCGGACCGTCGCGTTCCCGGCCATCTCCACCGGCGTCTACGGGTGGCCGATGGAAGACGCTGTCCGTATCGCGGTGGAGACGGTGCGCGAGACGCACACAGCAGTGGAAGAGGCGCGGTTCGTCCTCTTCGACGAGCAGGCATTCGCGGCTTTCGCTGCGCAGGTGCGCTGACCGCCGGGTAAAGGAATATCCGACGCCGGAATGGAGCCGGTCGAATGTGGACACGGGTGACTCATGGTCGTGAAGTGCCTTGCCGGCGCAGCGGCCGTGGCGCCTATGCTCGTTCCATGAATGCCACGTGGGAGCCCACAGCGCCGGGGGTCTTAGAACTGCCGTCGGGACGTTTGGTCCGTGGCCGGGGTCTGAGGCGCCCACTTCCTCCGGGCCCGCAGCCCGACTTCGCCATTCACTTGCGGGGCCGCCAGCCGGCCCCCGTCGAGTGGGAAAGCCGATGGCTTCGCTGGCCGGACTTCTGGCTGCCGTCCGATCGTGCGGCGTTCGCCGATTCTTTGCGTGAATTGCTGGAACGCGCTGAAAACGAACGCGTGGAGATCGCCTGCGGTGGCGGTGTCGGACGCACGGGCACGGCCCTGGCATGTCTTGCCGTGCTCGACGGCCTGCCCGGCCACGAGGCGGTCGGTTACGTGCGCGAGAAATACTCCGCACGAGCGGTCGAGACGCCGTGGCAACGCCGTTTCGTCAGCCGCTTCGGTTAGGGGCTGTCCGACCCCGATCCGCCTGAGATTGAAGGAAGAGAGGGCGCCGGCCTCGAAGGTGCCGAGATGTCCAGGCGCGATGGGCATCTTCTTCGAGAAATCGATAAAGAACAGCACCATGACTGCGGCGGCGATCGGCAGGTCGATTCCCCGGTGCGTAGAGAACGGCACCGGCGGCTGCGGCATCGGCCGCTTCCCCCGCCAGCATCACGGCGAGCGCACGGAACATACGCCGGGAGTCCCGTCTGGACGGGTGAGGTCGCTCCCCGGCCGAGAGACACTGCGGCATCGGAGACCGGGTGCGGTCCCCGGGCCCGCTGCCGGGGCCGGGGCGGTCCGACATCGATGTCGGATTCTCGCCAGCCGGAGCGCGTCGGCTGGGGAATCCTTGAGGGCATGCACACCGACACCGAGCGCTGCGTGCGCGCCGTGCAGTCCAAGGACGCCCGCTTCGACGGCTGGTTCTACACGGCGGTGCTCACCACCCGTATCTACTGCCGGCCCAGCTGTCCGGTGGTGCCGCCCAAGCCGGAGAACATGCGCTTCTACCCGAGCGCGGCCGCCGCCCAGCAGGCCGGATTCCGGGCCTGCAAGCGGTGTCGGCCCGATGCCAGCCCGGGGTCCCCGGAGTGGGACGAACGGGCCGACCTGGTCGCCCGCGCCATGCGGCTGATCGCCGACGGCATCGTCGACCGCGAGGGCGTCCCCGGGCTCGCGGCCCGCCTCGGCTACAGCACCCGGCAGATCGAACGGCAGCTGCTCGCCGAGCTGGGGGCCGGGCCGCTGGCCCTCGCCCGCGCCCAGCGCGCGCAGACCGCCCGCCTGCTGGTGGAGACCACCGCACTGCCGATGGCCGAGGTCGCCTTCGCCGCCGGATTCGCCAGCATCCGCACCTTCAACGAGACGGTGCGGGAGGTCTTCGCGCTGGCCCCGACGGAGCTGCGGCAGCGCGCCCGGCCGGGCCCCAGGGCGACGCTGCCCGGTGCGCTCGCGCTGCGGCTGCCCTTCCGGCAGCCGCTGAACCCCGACAACCTCTTCGGGCACCTCGCCGCCACCGCGGTCCCCGGCGTCGAGGAGTGGCGGGACGGCGCCTACCGCCGGACCCTGCGCCTCCCCTACGGGCACGGCATCGTCGCCCTTGCGCCCCGCCCCGACCACATCGACTGCCGGCTGTCCCTGACCGACCTGCGGGATCTGGCCGGTGCCATCGCCCGCTGCCGCCGGATGCTGGACCTCGACGCGGACCCGGAGGCCGTCGACGGGCTGCTGCGCGAGGACCCGCGGCTGGCGCCGCTCGTCGACAAGGCACCCGGCCGCCGGGTCCCGCGGACCGTCGACGCCGACGAGTTCGCCCTCCGCGCCGTCCTGGGCCAGCAGGTCTCCACCGCGGCGGCCCGCACCCACGCCGGCCGGCTGGTCCGTGCGCACGGTGAGCGGGTCGACGACCCGGGCGGCGGCCTCAGCCACCTCTTCCCGTCCCCCGCCGCGCTCGCCGGGCTGGACCCCGAGTCACTGGCGATGCCCCGCAGCCGCCGGGCCACCCTCACCGGCGTCGTCGCCGCCCTCGGCTCCGGCGCGCTGCAACTGGGCGTCGGCAGCGACCGCGACGAGGCCCGCGCCCACCTCGCGACGCTGCCGGGCATCGGCCCCTGGACCGTCGAATGCATCGCCATGCGCGGGCTCGGCGACCCGGACGCCTTCACCCCGACCGACCTCGGACTGCGCCGCGCCGCCGCCGGCCTCGGCCTGCCGGCCACCCCCGCGGCCCTCGTCCGGCACGCCGCGCGCTGGCGCCCCTGGCGCGCCTACGCCGTCCAGTACCTCTGGGCGACCGACGACCACCCCATCAACCACCTCCCGACGAACTGAGCCCCCGCCATGACCCCGCACGCACCCGAGCCCGCCGCCCCCGTCACCCACACCGTCCTGGACGGCACCCCCGTGGGACCGCTCACCCTGGTCGCCGCCGGGGCTGCCCTCACCGGCCTCTACATGACCGACCAGCGCCACCGCCCGCCCCAGGAGAGCTTCGGCGACCCGGCGGACCCCGGCGCACCGCCGTTCGCCGCGGCCGTCTCCCAGCTCCGGGCCTATTTCCGCGGCGAGTTGACCACCTTCGACCTGCCGCTCACCCTGCGCGGCACACCCTTCCAGCGCCGCGTCTGGGCGGCGCTGTGCACCATCCCGTACGGCGAGACCCGCTCGTACGGGCAGCTCGCCGAAGCGCTCGGTGTCCCCACCGCGGCCCGCGCGGTCGGCCTGGCCAACGGGCGCAACCCGGTCGGCATCATCGTCCCCTGCCACCGTGTCGTCGGCGCCGACGGCAGCCTCACCGGCTACGGCGGCGGCCTCGACCGCAAGCGCCGGCTGCTCGCCTTCGAGCGGACGGAGGAGGCCCTGTTCCCGGCCGGGGCCTGCGGCTGACGGGCGCTCGCCGGGGGAGGAACCCGTAGGGGCGCCGAGAACGGCTACCCGTCGGATCCGACGCCCGCCCCCTCGACCGCCCCCTCGCCCGACCTAGGGGCGCCGGGCGCCGGCGCTCACCTCATTTCCGGCGCTCGGGCCGCCGCGGCCGGCGGCACCCCGTCCTCCAGTTCCGCCGGCCCGCGGTCGTCCGCCAGGGCCTTCAGCGCGGCGCCGATGCGCAGCGCCAGCTCCCGGCTCACCAGCGTCTGGGCCTCGTCCCAGTGCACCAGGCGCCAGGACAGCAACTCCTCCTGCTGGAGCCGGATCGCCGCGAACCGGCCGGTGTCCAGCACCCCACCGTCGTAGAGGTACGACACCAGCGGCGGCCGGCCTGTGCCGCGTACCCAGTCGACGGCGAGCAGCGCGCCCGGCTCGATGTCCAGACCGATCTCCTCGGCGGTCTCGCGGCGGGCGGCCTGGCGGGGCGATTCGTCCTGGTCCGATTCGACGGTGCCGCCCGGCAGGAGCCAGGTGTCGCGGTAGTTGGGCTCCACCAGCAGGAGGCGGCCCTCCGCGTCACGGAAGATGACGCCCGCGCCCGCGAGGACGCGGGGCAGGCCGGCGATGTAGGCGGCGTAGTCCATGGTCGTCACGGCGTGAGCCTACGGCCTGACCGGCGGTTCTTGGAGGGCGCGCCCCGGGCGCCCGGCGGCGCCGCACTCCGGTGTGCCCTGTTCGACGGGCGGCGCTCCGGATAAGGTCACAGCGGCGCGACTGCCAGTACGGAAGCAAGGGGAAACACGGTGGCGGACGCAGCAAGGACACCCTCAGCACATGTGTTGATCGCCGCGGACAAGTTCAAGGGCTCGCTCACGGCCGTCGAGGTCGCCGAGCACGTCACGGCCGGCCTGCGGCGTGCGCTCCCCGGTCTGGACGTGGCCGCGGTGCCGGTTGCGGACGGCGGCGACGGCACGGTCGCGGCCGCGCTCGCGGCCGGCTTCACCCGCCACGAGGCCCGGGTCACCGGCCCGACCGGCACCCCCGTGACGGCCACCTTCGCGCTGCGCGAGGGGGCATCCCCAGCGGGGGGAGGCACGGCCGTGGTGGAGATGGCGGAGGCCTCCGGGCTGCAGCACCTCCCCGACGGCGTCTTCGCGCCCCTGACGGCGAGCACGTACGGCACCGGTGAGCTGCTGCGCGCGGCGCTCGACGCGGGCGCGACCTCGATCGTCTTCGGCGTCGGCGGCAGCGCCACGACCGATGGCGGCGCCGGGATGCTCGCGGCGCTGGGCGCGCGCCTCCTGGACGCGGACGGCGAGCCGGTCGCCCCCGGCGGCGGCCCGCTGCGCGAGCTGGCCACCGTCGATCTGTCCGGCCTGGATCCCCGGCTGGCCACGACCCGGATCGTGCTGGCCAGCGACGTCGACAACCCGCTCACTGGCCCGAAGGGCGCCCCGGCGGTCTACGGCCCGCAGAAGGGCGCGAACGAGGCGGACGTGGCCACGCTGGACGCCGCCCTGGCGCACTTCGCCGAGGTGCTGGCGCAGGCGGTCGGCCCGCGGGCGGCGGAGCTGGCCCTGGCTCCCGGCGCGGGCGCCGCGGGCGGCATCGGCTACGGCGCGCTGGTCGCTCTGGACGCGGTGTTCCGCCCGGGCATCGAGGTGATGCTCGACGTCCTGGGCTTCGCCCCGGCACTGGCCCGGGCGACCTTCGTCATCACGGGCGAGGGCTCGCTCGACGCACAGACGCTGCACGGCAAGGCGCCGGCCGGGGTCGCCGCGGCAGCCCGGGCGGCCGGTCTGGAGGTGGCGGCGGTCTGCGGCCGGCTCCAGCTGACGCCGGAGGCGCTGCGGGCGGCCGGTATCCGGCGCGCCTACGCGCTGACGGACCTGGAGCCCGATCCGGCCCGCTGCATGGCCGAGGCGGGGCCGCTGCTGGAGCGGGCGGCCGAGCGCCTGGCGCACGACTTCCTGGTCTGAGGCCGCGGCCGCACACGTGGCCCCGCCGCACGCGCGGGCCGCCGCACACGCCGAGAGCCCCGGGCGAACGATTCGCCCGGGGCTCTGTGGGTGTGCGGCGTGCTCCGTCAGGGGAGCTGTGCGGCGCGCGACTCGGCGCGTGACTCGCGGCGGTTGTCGCGGAAGGTGTTCACCCTCCGGGCCGTCGCGAACAGCGGGATCATCGCGCCCATGACCACCTGCAGGGCGCAGCCGGTCTGCAGCAGCAGCTGGCCGCCGGGGGCGTCCAGCGCCCAGGCCGCGAGCATGCCCATGCTGAGCACGATCCAGCTGAGCATCGCCACCGCGAGCCGGCCCCGCGGCTTGGGGTACTCGACCCGGCTCACCATCAGCCAGGCCACCCCGATGATCGCCAGCAGCGTCGGCAGGAACGGCAGCTCCAGCAGCACGATGGCGACGACGGTCAGGGCGCCGAACGGGCTCGGCATGCCCTGGAAGATGCCGTCACGCAGTGTGACACAGGAGAACCGCGCAAGCCGGAGCACCACCGCCAGCAGCACCACGACCGCGGCGACCACCGACACCCGCTGGTGCGCGTCCTGGGCGACCATGCCCCAGGTCACGACGAAGTACGCGGGTGCCAGCCCGAAGCTGATCAGGTCGGAGAGGTTGTCGAGCTCGGCCCCCATCGCCGAGGCCCGCAGCTTGCGCGCCACCAGTCCGTCGAAGAGGTCGAAGACCGAGGCGAACAGCATCAGGATCACGGCCATCGCCGCGCTGTGCCGGGCCATCCCGCCGTCCTC
Source organism: Streptomyces sp. TM32 (assembly GCF_004122755.1). Classification (NCBI taxonomy): domain Bacteria; kingdom Bacillati; phylum Actinomycetota; class Actinomycetes; order Kitasatosporales; family Streptomycetaceae; genus Streptomyces; species Streptomyces sp. TM32. Next base: position 12,328 of record NZ_SDIG01000101.1, on the reverse strand, counting down.
GGTGCCCGTCAGATGCGGGATGAGGACCCCGGTGGTGGTGAAGTACACGGCCATGAAGCCGCAGATCGCGTTGCCGAGGGTGAGGGTGTCCGCTATTGACAGCCGCGTGGACAGCGGCATGTCGTCGTCCTCGTCGGTCTCGGGCGCCCAGCCCGCCTGGGTCTCGGGATCAATCACGGTCAAGGCGAGTCACCCCCGCGGTGGTGGCCTGGCCGACCTCGACCGCAGCCTCGACGCCTTCCGGGAGGTAGACGTCCACGCGCGAGCCGAAGCGGATCAGGCCGATCCGTTCACCCTGCTCGACCTTGGTGCCCTCGGGCACGTAGGGGACGATGCGGCGGGCCACCGCGCCGGCGATCTGCACCATCTCGATGTCGCCGAGCTCGGTGTCGAAGTGCCACACGACCCGCTCGTTGTTCTCGCTCTCCTTGTTGAACGCCGGGACGAACCCGCCGGGGATGTGCTCCACGGACGTCACCGTGCCGGCCAGCGGCGCGCGGTTGACGTGGACGTTCAGCGGGCTCATGAAGATCGCGACACGGGTGCGCCCGTCCTTCCACGGCATGATGCTCTGCACCACGCCGTCGGCCGGGGAGATGACACGGCCCTGAGCGATCTCCCGCTCGGGGTCGCGGAAAAACCACAGCATGCCCGCCGCCAGTGCGGTGGTGGGCACGGCAACGGCGGCCCAGCGACCCGACCGGCGGGACCGGGCGAGGCTGACCGCTGCCGTGGCAACGGTCGGCAGGAGCCACGGCGACGCTCCGCGCGCGAGGCGGACGCGACCGCGTTGTGCAGAGGATTGGCTGTGGGGCATGGATGACCTTCGTAGCGGAGGATGCCGCGTAGGGATACGGGGGGACGGCGGCTTTCCGTGATGCTATCGGTTGCGAGCGGCAACTGGCCAAGAGCCAGAGCCAATCCGTGGCCGAAGAACCATGACGGGGTGTGATCTTCGTCTAGGCCAAAGCACTCCAAACGGGGCGTTCACCCCTGGATCCGGTACTCCTCGAGTAGCCGTCGCCCAATGATCATTTTCTGGATCTCGGCGGTACCTTCACCGATCAGGAGCATCGGGGCCTCGCGGTAGAGGCGCTCGATCTCGTACTCCTTCGAGAACCCGTAGCCACCGTGGATACGGAACGCGTCTTCCACCACCTCCTTGCAGTACTCGGAGGCCAGGTACTTCGCCATGCCCGCCTCGAGGTCGTTTCGCTGTCCCGAGTCCTTTTTGCGAGCGGCGTTCACCATCATTGCATGGGCCGCTTCAACCTTTGTCGCCATTTCTGCCAGTTTGAACTGAATGGCCTGGTGCTGGGCGATCGGCTTGCCGAAGGTGTGTCGCTGCTGTGCGTACGAAACGCCCAGTTCGAACGCGCGCTGGGCGACGCCGCAGCCGCGCGCGGCCACATTGACCCGGCCGACCTCGACGCCGTCCATCATGTGATAGAAGCCACGTCCGGTCTCGCCGCCGAGCACCCGATCGGCCGGGATCCGCAGCCCGTCCATGATCAGTTCGGTGGTGTCGACGCCCTTGTAGCCCATCTTGTCGATCTTGCCCGGAATGGTGAGGCCCGGCCGCACCTCACCGAAGCCGGCCTCCTTCTCCACGAGGAAGGTCGTCATCGACTTGTGCGGGGCGGTGCCCTCCGGGTGGCCCTCGTCCGTCCGGCACAGCACCGCGACCAGCGTCGAGGAACCGCCGTTGGTGAGCCACATCTTCTGGCCGTTGAGGACGTACTCGTCCCCGTCCCGGACGCCCTTGGAGGTGATGGCCGAGACGTCCGAGCCGAGCGCCGGCTCCGACATCGAGAAGGCGCCCCGGATCTCGCCGGCCGCCATCTTCGGCAGGAAGTAGTCCTTCTGCTCCTGCGTACCGTGCTGCTTGAGCATGTACGCCACGATGAAGTGGGTGTTGATGATGCCCGAGACGCTCATCCAGCCGCGGGCGATCTCCTCGACGGTCAGCGCGTAGCTGAGCAGGGACTCACCCAGCCCGCCGTATTCCTCGGGAATCATCAGGCCGAATACACCGAGTTCCTTGAGGCCCTCGACGATCTGCGTCGGGTACTCGTCGCGGTGTTCCAGCTCCGTGGCGACCGGAATGATCTCCTTGTCCACGAAGTCGCGGACGGTGGAGAGGATTTCCCGCTGGATGTCGGTCAGACCCTCGGTCTGCGCGAGACGGGTCATGGCTACTTCTCCTTCTTGGCCGTCGGGGCCGTCAGCTCCGGGCGGCCGGGCTGTTCGCCGCCGCGCTCCTTGATGTAGGTGGCGGTGGGGACCATGACCTTGCGCCGGAAGACGCAGATCAGGGTGCCGTCCTGCTTGTAGCCCTTGGTCTCGACGTACACGATGCCGCGGTCGGACTTGGACTTCGACGGCGTCTTGTCGAGCACCGTCGTCTCGCCGTAGACCGTGTCGCCGTGGAAGGTGGGCGCCACATGCTTCAGCGACTCGATCTCCAGATTGGCGATGGCCTTTCCGGAGACATCGGGCACCGACATGCCCAGCAGCAGGGAGTAGATGTAATTTCCGACGACGACGTTCTTTCCGAAGTCGGTGGTCTGCTCCGCATAGTTGCTGTCCATGTGCAGCGGGTGGTGATTCATGGTGAGCAGACAGAAGAGGTGGTCGTCGTATTCGGTGACGGTTTTTCCGGGCCAGTGCTTGTACACATCGCCGACGGTGAACTCTTCATAGGTACGGCCGAACTGCATGGTGCTTATGCCTCCGGGGCCTCGAACGTGGATGTGCGGATCATGCCGGCGGCCCGGCCCTTGCCGGCGACGACCAGCGCCATCTTCCGGCTCGCCTCGTCGATCATCTCGTCGCCGAGCATCGCGGAACCCTTGGCTCCGCCCGCCTCCGAGGTGTGCCACTCGTAGGCGTCCAGGATCAGCTCGGCGTGGTCGTAGTCCTCCTGCGACGGGGAGAACACCTCGTTGGCGGCCTCGACCTGACCGGGGTGCAGCACCCACTTGCCGTCGAATCCGAGGGCGGCGGCCCGGCCGGCGACCTCGCGATAGCCGTCAACGTTCTTGATCTGAAGGTAGGGCCCGTCGATCGCCTGTAGATCGTTGGTACGGGCCGCCATCAGAATGCGCATCAGAATGTAGTGGTAGGCATCCGCCCCATAACCGGGCGGCTGCTCACCGACCACCAGGGACTTCATGTTGATCGACGCCATGAAGTCGGCCGGGCCGAAGACGATGGTCTCCAGCCGGGGCGAGGCGCCGGCGATGTCGTCGACGTTCACCAGGCCCTTGGCGTTCTCGATCTGGGCCTCGATGCCGATCCTGCCGACCTCGAAGCCCATGGTCTTCTCGATCTGCGTCAGCAGCAGGTCCAGCGCCACGATCTGCTGGGCGTCCTGGACCTTCGGCAGCATGATGCAGTCGAGATTCGCCCCCGCGCCCTCGACGACCGTGATGACGTCCCGGTACGTCCAGTGCGTGGTCCAGTCGTTGACCCGCACGACCCGCGTCTTGCCGGACCAGTCGCCCTTGTTCAGCGCGTCGACGATGGTGTGCCGGGCGCCCTCCTTGGCGAGCGGGGCGCAGGCGTCCTCCAGGTCCAGGAAGACCTGGTCGGCCGGGAGCCCCTGGGCCTTCTCCAGAAAGCGCGGGTTGCTGCCCGGAACCGCGAGACAGGAGCGGCGCGGGCGGCCGCCGGGCGGGCGGTTCGCCTGGGTCATGCGGGGACCTCCAGAGGATCGAGCCGGTTCGCTTTCCGGATCTCGTCGACGATACGGCCGATGATCTCCGTAATACCGAAGTCCTTGGGGGTGAAGACCGCCGCCACTCCGGCCTCCCGCAGTGCAGTTGCGTCGGCGGAGGGAATGATGCCGCCGACAATGACGGGTATGTCATCGACGCCGGTGCGCCGCAGCCGGGCCAGCACGTCCGGCACCAGCTCGGCGTGCGAGCCGGACAGGATCGACAGGCCGACGCAGTGCACGTCCTCGGCGACCGCGGCCGAGACGATCTGCTCAGGGGTGAGCCGAATGCCCTGGTAGATCACCTCGAAACCGGCGTCCCGGGCCCGTACGGCGATCTGCTCGGCGCCGTTGCTGTGCCCGTCCAGGCCGGGCTTGCCGACCAGCAGCCGCAGCTTGCCGCTGCCGAGTTCGGCGGCGGTCCTGTCGACCTTCTCGCGGACCGCGGCGAGCGGGCTGCCCTCCTCGGCGGCGACCGCCAGCGGGGCGCTGGAGACGCCCGTGGGGGCCCGGAACTCGCCGAAGACGTCCCGCAGCGCCCAGGCCCACTCGCCGGTCGTCACCCCGGCGCGGGCGCACTCCAGGGTGGCGGCGAAGAGGTTGCCGTCACCGGCCGCGGTCTTCTTCAGGACCGACAGCGACTCCTGGGCGCGCGCCTCGTCGCGGTTGTCCCGCCAGTCGTGCAGCGCCTGGACGACCCGTGCCTCGTTGGCCGGGTCGACGGTCATGATGGCGGTGTCGAGATCGGCGGTGAGCGGGTTGGGCTCGGTGCCCTCGTAGCAGTTGACGCCGACGATCTTCTCCTCGCCGGCCTCGATCCGGGCCCGCCGCTCGGCGTGCGCGGAGACCAGCTGCGACTTGAGGTAGCCGGACTCCACGGCGGCCATCGCGCCGCCCATTTCCTGGATCCGCTCGATCTCGGCGAGGCAGTCGGCGACCAGGGCGTCCACCTTGGCCTCGATGACGTGCGAGCCGGCGAAGATGTCCTCGTACTCCAGCAGATCGCTCTCGTGCGCCAGGACCTGCTGGATACGCAGCGACCACTGCTGGTCCCAGGGCCGCGGCAGCCCCAGCGCCTCGTTCCAGGCGGGGAGCTGCACGGCCCGGGCGCGGGCGTCCTTGGAGAGCGTGACGGCCAGCATCTCCAGGACGATCCGCTGGACGTTGTTCTCCGGCTGCGCCTCGGTCAGACCGAGCGAGTTGACCTGGACGCCGTAGCGGAACCGGCGCTGCTTCTCGTTCGTGATGCCGTACCGCTCACGGGTGATCTTGTCCCAGATGCGGCCGAAGGCGCGCATCTTGCACATCTCCTCGACGAACCGCACACCGGCGTTCACGAAGAACGAGATACGGGCCACGACATCGCCGAACTTCTCCGGCGGCACCTGCCCGGAGTCGCGCACCGCGTCCAGCACCGCGATGGCGGTGGACATGGCGTAGGCGATCTCCTGCACCGGCGTGGCCCCGGCCTCCTGCAGGTGGTAGCTGCAGATGTTGATGGGGTTCCACTTGGGGATGTGGGCCACCGTGTACGTGATCATGTCGGTGGTCAGCCGCAGCGAAGGCCCCGGCGGGAAGACGTGCGTCCCGCGCGAGAGGTACTCCTTGACGATGTCGTTCTGCGTCGTCCCCGACAGCTTGGCGATGTCGGCGCCCTGCTCCTCGGCGACCACCTCGTACAGCGCCAGCAGCCACATGGCCGTCGCGTTGATGGTCATCGAGGTGTTCATCTGGTCCAGGGGGATGTCCTGGAACAGCCGTCGCATGTCACCGAGGTGGGACACCGGGACCCCGACCCGGCCGACCTCGCCGCGGGCGAGGATGTGGTCGGGGTCGTATCCGGTCTGCGTCGGGAGGTCGAACGCGACCGACAGACCGGTCTGGCCCTTGGCGAGGTTGCGCCGGTACAGCTCGTTGGACGCCTCGGCGGTGGAGTGGCCGGCGTAGGTCCGCATCAGCCACGGACGATCCTTCTGACGCTCAGTCATATCAGGCCCGAATCCTCGTGGTTCCGACTGTCCGAGTCGTCTCAGACGTTCCGGAACCGGTTGATGGCGTCGAGGTGCTTGGCGCGCATTTCCTCGTCCCGCACGCCCATGCCCTCCTCGGGGGCCAGTGCCAGCACGCCGACCTTGCCCTGGTGGAGGTTGCGGTGCACGTCGTACGCCGCCTGCCCGGTCTCGTCGAGGGTGTACGTCTTCGACAGGGTCGGGTGGATCTTGCCCTTGGCGATCAGGCGGTTGGCCTCCCACGCCTCGCGGTAGTTGGCGAAGTGCGAGCCGACGATCCGCTTCAGCGACATCCACAGGTAGCGGTTGTCGTACTCGTGCATGTAGCCCGAGGTCGAGGCGCAGGTGGTGATGGTGCCGCCCTTGCGGGTGACGAAGACGGACGCGCCGAAGGTCTCGCGGCCGGGGTGTTCGAAGACGATGTCGATGTCCTCGCCGCCGGTGAACTCGCGAATGCGCTTGCCGAAGCGCTTCCACTCCTTCGGGTCCTGGGTCCGCTCGTCCTTCCAGAACTTGTACCCCTCGGCGTTGCGGTCGATGATCGCTTCGGCGCCCATCTTCCGGCAGATCTCCGCCTTCTGGTCGGAGGAGACCACACAGATCGGGTTGGCGCCGCCGGCCAGCGCGAACTGGGTGGCGTAACTGCCGAGTCCGCCGCTGGCGCCCCAGATCAGGACGTTGTCGCCCTGCTTCATCGCCGCGCCGTTCTGCGAGACCAGCTGGCGGTAGGCGGTCGAGTTGACCAGACCGGGCGCCGCCGCCTCCTCCCAGCTCAGGTGCTTCGGCTTGGGCATCAGCTGGTTGGACTTGACCAGCGCGATCTCGGCCAGGCCGCCGAAGTTGGTCTCGAAGCCCCAGATGCGCTGCTCGGGGTCGAGCATGGTGTCGTTGTGGCCGTCGGAGGACTCCAGCTCGACGGACAGGCAGTGCGCGACGACCTCGTCGCCGGGGCCCCAGGCGTTGACGCCGGGGCCGGTGCGCAGGACGACGCCGGCCAGGTCGGAGCCGATGACGTGGTACGGCAGGTCGTGCCGCTTGGTGAGCGGGGAGAGCTTGCCGTAGCGCTCCAGGAACCCGAACGTCGACATCGGCTCGAAGATCGAGGTCCACACGGAGTTGTAGTTCACGGAGGAGGCCATCACGGCCACCAGCGCCTCGCCCGGGCCCAGTTCGGGCACCGGCACCTCATCGACGTGCAGCGACTTGCGCGGGTCCTTCTCCTTGGTCTCCAGGCCGGCGAACATCTCGGCCTCGTCCTTGTGCACGGTCACCGCGCGGTAGGACTCGGGGATGGTCAGGCCGGCGAAGTCGGCGCTGGTGGTGTCGGGCGCGAGGATGGCGTCCAGGATTTCGTTCACGGGGTGCCTCCGGCGGTTGGGGCCTCCCCTGCCCGTCCGAAGTGGAGAGCGCGGGGAACCGTTGAGGGAACGGTTTGGGGGAACGTCGGGGGTGGTGCTGAGGTGGTGCCGTCGGTTCGGCCGGGGGCGGCGCCGGGTCCGCCGCCTCTGCTGGGGTTGCAGAGCCGTCGGCCGCGGTGCCTGGCAGCGCTGTGGTGAGCGCGGTGCCCAGCGGCTGCTGGGGGTGCCTGTGACGCAGGCGTCCGGGCGGGCAGCCACGTAGGGCTGGTGGGACAGCCGGCGCGCGTTGGTTCTCTGCGCGCCGGCCGCCCGGACACCCTCAACGTATGACACCGCGTGCCAGTCGACAAGACACTGAGTGCCAAGAATTTCTCTCAGATGTCATCCGGAGGGCACGCATGAGCAAAAGAAGGCCGATGAGGGGCCTGATGGTGACGCAAAGGAATGCGCAAAACACGCAGTGTGCGTGGGGTGAGGGTTAGGCCATCCGTGTCGCGGCCCGGCCGGGCCAAGGGGCCGGGCCGCGATTCCGTCCGGATCCGGACGGAGGACCGTTACTTCCGCTCTGCGATCGCCTCGCGGATGGTGCGCATGATCTCGTCCAGCGGGGCGTCCGTACGCGCCACCGCCACCAGCACCTCGCCCTCCCGCGAGACGGACGCCGGCGGCTGCTCACCGCTGGTGCGGCCCGCGCCGATACCGGCGCCGAAGGTCTCCCGGACGATCTCGAAGGCATGGTCGAGCTGGGCCTCGACATCGCCCTGGGCGTCGGCCCGCAGCCAGCGACGCAGCACGTGGTTGTGCGCGGTGACCACGGCGGACGCGGCGACCTCGGCGAGCAGCGGGTCGTCGTCGCCCTCGCGGTGTGCCCCCTCGTCGAAGTGGCCCAGCAGATAGCGGGTGAACAGCCGCTCGTAGCGGGCCACCGAGGCGATCTCCGCCTCCCGCAGGGTGGGGACCTCGCGGGTCAGGCGGTAGCGGGCCACCGACACGGCCGGGGAGGCCGCGTACATCCGCATGACCTCCTTGATGCCGCGGCAGACCGTGTCGAGGGGGTGCTCGTGCGGCGGAGCGGCGTCCAGGACGGCCTCCGCGCGGACGAGGGTGTCGTCGTGGTCGGGGAAGATCGCCTCTTCCTTGGAGCGGAAGTGGCGGAAGAAGGTGCGCCGGGCGACGCCCGCGGCGGCCGCGATCTCGTCGACCGTCGTCGCCTCGTAGCCCTTGGTCGCGAACAGCTCCATCGCCGCCGCCGACAATTCACGGCGCATCTTGAGCCGTTGCGCCGCCGCCCGGCGGGTGCCGGGAGTGACGGTGTCGGACGTGTCGGAAGGCTGCGGGCGAGCGGGCTGGGACATGTGGGGACGGTACTGCAAATTTACGCGGCCTGCGGCATGAGGTGGTGCCTTCGCCCCGGTGAGCGGGGGTGGACCGCCGTCCGGTTCCAGCAGTCCACCCCACCCTCCCCCGGCCTGGCCGGGGTGCCGCCAGGCGTCAGCGCCGGGCGTACTCACGGAAGCCGCGGCCGGTCTTGCGGCCGAGGCAGCCGGCCGCGACGAGGTGCTCCAGCAGCGGCGCCGGGGCCAGCCCGGGGTCGCGGAACTCGGCGTGCAGCACCTTCTCGATGGCCAGGGACACGTCCAGGCCGACCACGTCGAGGAGTTCGAACGGGCCCATCGGGTAGCCGCCGCCGAGCTTCATGGCGGCGTCGATGTCGTCCAGCGACGCGTAGTGCTCCTCGACCATCTTGATCGCGTTGTTCAGGTACGGGAACAGCAGCGCGTTCACGATGAATCCGGCCCGGTCGCCGCAGTCCACGGGGTGCTTGCGGACCTTGGCGCAGACCGCCCGCACGGTGGCGTGGACGTCGTCGGCCGTCAGGACCGTACGGACCACCTCGACCAGCTTCATGGCGGGCGCCGGGTTGAAGAAGTGCATCCCGATGACGTCCTGCGGGCGCGAGGTGGCGCGGGCGCAGGCCACGACCGGCAGCGAGGAGGTGGTGGTCGCCAGGATGGCGCCCGGCTTGCAGACCTTGTCCAGCGTACGGAACAGCTCCTGCTTGACCGCCAGGTCCTCGGCCACCGCCTCGACCGCCAGATCGACGTCCGCGAAGGCGTCGAGCGCCCCGGCCGGGGTGATCGAGGCCAGGGCGGTGTCCCGCGCCTCGGCGCTCATCCGGCCCTTGTCCACGGAGCGGCCCAGCGACTTGGCGATCCTGGCCTTGGCCTTCTCCGCCTTCTCCAGGCTGCGGGCGGCCAGTACGACCTTGAAGCCCGCCTTGGCGAAGACCTCGGCGATACCGCTGGCCATCGTCCCGGAACCGGCCACGCCGACGCTGCTGACCGTACGCCCGGCGGCGAGCTCATCGGCGGCCGCCGGGCTCTCCGCGTCCGGCACGGCGGTGCCGCTGCCCGGAGCGTCGTACGTGTAGAAGCCGCGGCCCGCCTTGCGGCCGGTCAGCCCCGCCTCGGCCAGCTGGCCGAGGATCGGTGCGGGGGCGTGCAGCCGGTCCTGGGACTCGGCGTACATCGCCTCCAGGACGGTCCGGGCGGTGTCCACGCCGATCAGGTCGAGCAGGGTCAGCGGGCCCATGGGCAGGCCGCAGCCGAGCCGCATCGCGGCGTCGATGTCCTCGCGGGTGGCGTACTTCGCCTCGTACATCGCGGCGGCCTGGTTCAGGTAGCCGAACAGCAGGCCGTCGGCGACGAAGCCGGGGCGGTCACCCACCGCGATCGGGTCCTTGCCCAGGTCACGGGCGAGCTCGGTGACGGCCGCGACCGCGGTCGGGGCGGTGAGGACCGAGGAGACCACCTCGACCAGCTTCATGGCCGGTGCGGGGTTGAAGAAGTGCACCCCGAGCACCCGCTCGGGGCGTTGCGAGTCGGCGGCCAGCCGGGTCACCGAGAGCGCGTTGGTGCCGGTGGCGAGGATGGTGTCGGCCCGCACCACGGCGTCCAGCCCGGCGAAGACCTGCCGCTTGAGCTCGTAGTCCTCGGGCACGACCTCGATGACGAGATCGGCGTCCGCGGCCGCCTGCAGATCGCTGAAGGTGCGGAACCGGGCGAGGATGTCCTGCCGCTCGCGCTCCGTGATCCGCTCGCGGGCGACCGCTCGCGCGCTGGCGCCTTCGAGGGCGGCGACGGCCTGCTGGGCGGCGGCCTCGTCGGTGTCGATGCCGATGACCTCGCGGCCGGCGCGGGTCAGGACCTCGGCGATACCGGTGCCCATGGTGCCCAGGCCGACGACGGCGATGGTGGAAAGGGACAGGGGAGAGGCGGGAGTTGAGAGATCAGGGGTGGACGAAGGGCCCATCGCGAGACTCCTGAGGGTGTTCCCCTGAGCGCAGGGGAGAAGTGACGACTGAGGGGTATCCGCGCGGGCGCGGTGCCTGGCCGTACGCCGCGGGCAGCAGGCGGCGGTGTGCCGCGAGGAGCCGCGGCGCTGCGGGCAGCGCCGGCGGTGGGGGAGCTGCGGCGGGCCCTGTCCCGGGGCCGTGCCGTGCGCTCCGTGCTGTTGTCGTGCTGTGCCGAACCGACTTCACTCTGTGGCGGCTGCGTCACCAGGCCGCCCGAGCAGGGGTGCTGCTCGTTCCAGCAGGTTAACCGGTGAGTAACCAGAGCGCCAGGGGTGGCGCGGGTCATTAGTCTGTGGTGCAGGTCACGCCGCGAGAACCGGGGTGGGCCGACGGGAGGGGAGCGGCAAATGGAAGACGAATTCCACGAGTTGACGGACCGGGTGCGGGCCGAACTCCGCTCCCCACAGGATCTGATCGCCTACGAACGGTTGCTGGGACTGGCCCGCAAGAACAGCCCGGCCGGACGCGAGGAACTGGCCCGGATGCTGGTCGCCGTGGAGCGTCCGCTGTGGGCCAGGGAGATCGCCGCCTTCATCCTGGGCTGCGCCGGCGACAAGCGGGCCTTCGAGACGCTCGTGCTGTTACTGAACTACCGCGACCCGGTGCGCTGCGCCACCGCCGCACATGCCCTGGCCCGCCTCGGCGACCCCCGTACCGCCCGCGCCGCGGCCGCGCTGGCCACCAATCCGCTGCGCACCGCCTACGCGCTGCACCCGGTCCGGCTGCTCGCCGAACTCCGGGCGCCGCAGTCCGTCCCGGCGCTGATCGTGACCCTGGAGCGGCTGCTGACCCCGCACAACCCCTACTGGCGGGTGGCGCTCGCGTGTGTCGAGGGCCTGGGCGCGCTCGGCGACCGGCGCGCCGTCCCCGCCCTCACCGCCGCCGTCGCCCATCCCCGGCTGGCGGCCGCCGCCGCGGCGTCCCTCGCACGGCTGGGGGTGCACGAGGACGAGGGTGTGGTGGCGCAGGACGACGGGCCCGACGGGACGGCGGCCGGGCCGGACGGCGGGCCGGACGGCCGGGGTCAGGGCCCGGAGCGGGGCGAGGGGGCGGGTGCCGGTGGTGCGGACTCCCGCGGTGTGGACTCCGGTCGTGCGGACTCCGGCGGTACGGACTCCGGCGTCAGCCGGCGCCGATAGCGCAGCTCCGGGACGCTGCGGCCGCCCACCTCATGAGCCTCCTCCGCCCCGTCGGGCACGAAGCCGGCCCGCTCGTAGAAACGCCGGGCGCGGGTGTTGCCGCGCACCACCCACAGATACAGCGTGTGAAAGCCCTTCGCCCGTGCGTCGGCCGTGCCGGCGGCCATCAGGGCGCGCCCGACACCGGTGCCGATCAGCTCCGGCGCCACATAGAGCGCGAGCAGCTCGCCCGCGGTGGGCCGGGGGGCGGGCAGCTCCTCGGCGCCCGGGGCGATATCGGGGTCGCGGGCCGGCCCGACCGAGGCCCAGCCGACGACCGCACCGCCGCGTTCGGCCACCAGATCCGACACCTCCGGAGACCGGCGGCCGAACCACGACCGCCGCCGCTCGGCATCGGCCGCCACGCTCATCGCGTCCAGATACGCCTGTGGCATCAGCCCCCGATATGCCGCCTGCCAGCCGCGGACCCGCACCGCCGAGACCGCGTCGACATCGGCCGCGGTCATCTCCCTTATCCGTACGGGCTGCGGGGGCCGGTCCGCCGTCCGTTCACAAGATCTGTTCATGTCCGAGAGGGTAGGAAGCCCGTCAAGCACATTTCCCGGCCGGGAGGGCCGATCCTCCCGGCGGGGCCGCCCCTCCCGGTCGGCTCAGAGCAGGGTCAACTGGGTCGGTTCCGGTGAGGTGTTGGCGGTCTGTGCCGGGGTGGGGGCCGGTGGTGCGGTCGTCGGCTGGGCCTCGGTCGGGCC
>NZ_SDIG01000100.1:0-23392 GCF_004122755.1 Streptomyces sp. TM32 | reverse complement strand
CCCCGCTTCCCGCTCCCCACCGGGCAGTCGGCCCCGCTCCGCGCCGCCACCGAGAAGCTCCTCGCCGACGGTCACCACTGAGAGGAATCCCATGCGCACCCGCCACGTCTTCCATGCCGTCGACTCCCACACCGAGGGCATGCCCACCCGCGTCATCACCGGCGGCGTCGGCACCCTCCCCGGCGCCACCATGGCCGAGCGCCGGCTGTACTTCGCCGAACACCGCGACGACATCCGGACGTTGCTGATGTACGAGCCGCGCGGCCATGCCGCCATGAGCGGGGCGATCCTCCAGCCGCCGACCCGCCCCGACGCCGACTGGGGCGTGCTGTTCATCGAGGTCTCCGGCTATCTGCCGATGTGCGGGCACGGGACGATCGGGGTGGCCACCGTCCTCGTCGAGACCGGCATGGTGCCGGTGGTCGAACCGGTGACCACGGTGCGCCTCGACACCCCGGCCGGACTGGTCACCGCCGAGGTACAGGTCACGGACGGGGCGGCGACGGCCGTCACGCTCACCAACGTGCCCGCGTTCTGTGCCGGACTCGACCGCAAGGTCACCGTCCCCGGATACGGCACGCTCAGCTATGACCTCGCCTACGGCGGCAATTTCTACGCCATCCTGCCGCTGGACAGCGTCGGGCTGCCCTTCGACCGGGACCGCAAGCACGACATCCTGGCCGCCGGACTCGCCCTCATGGACGCCGTGAACTCCACCGACCGGCCGGTCCACCCCGAGGACGAGCGGATCGGCGGCCTCAAGCACGTCTATTTCGCCGCACCCGGATCGACCGCCACCCGCTCCCGGCACGCGATGGCCATCCATCCCGGCTGGTTCGACCGCTCACCCTGCGGTACCGGCACCTCCGCACGGATGGCGCAGCTGCATGCCCGCGGTGAACTCTTCCTGGGCCAGGACTTCGTCAACGAGTCGTTCATCGGGACCGAGTTCACCGGCCGGCTCGTCGGCAAGACCACGGTCGGCGGGCGGCCGGCTGTCGTCCCCACCGTCACCGGGCGGGCCTGGCTGACCGGTACCGCGCAGTACTTCCTCGATCCGGCCGATCCGTTCCCCGGGGGGTTCCTGCTGTGAGCGCGGCACCGGGGCGGCGGGTTGGTCGCTGCCGCCACCAGGCCGTACGCGCAACGTGACATTGTACGCTGGCACTCCGCAGCAACTCGGAGGACCACGATGGGTGAACTCAAGCACCGCAGCCTGATCACCGCGCAGGAGCGACTTCGCGATCAGGTCGCCCATCAGCTGCGCGCGGCCCTGATAGCGGGCGAACTCCGCCCGGGATCGGTCTACTCCGCCCCGGGACTCGCCGCCGACTTCGGTGTCTCCGCCACCCCGGTGCGCGAGGCGATGCTCGATCTGGCCCGGGAGGGCCTGGTCGAACCGGTACGCAACAAGGGCTTCCGGATCACCGAGGTGAGCGAGCGCGACCTCGATCAGTACACCGAAATCCGTGCGCTGATCGAGGTCCCGGTCGTCGGCCGGGTCACCCGCACCGCCCGCCGGGAACAGCTCGAAGCCCTCCGCCCGGCCGCCCTGGAGATCGTCGCCGCCGCCCGCGCACACGACCTGATCGGATATCTGGAGGCCGACCGCCGCTTCCACCTCGCGCTGCTCGGCCTCAGCGGCAACGACCGCCTCGTCGAAACGGTCGGCGAACTGCGCAAGCGCTCCCGCCTCTACGGCCTCACCCGCCTCGACGAGCGCAACCAACTGCTGCCCTCCGCCGAGGAACACGTGGAACTCCTCGACGTGATGCTGACCGGCGATGCCGAGGCGGCCGAGGCCTGTATGGCCCGCCACCTCGGCCATGTCCGCTCGCTGTGGGCCCAGGAGCGGGCCGAACCGGCGGTCCCGCGCGACCTCCAGGCCTGACCGGGGACGGGCCGGCCAGGCCCGACCGGGTCCGGGGCGGTCGGCGGGTCAGACGTTGCGGGCCAGCAGCCCGTCCATCCACTCCTCCACCCCGTCGACGGTGCGCGGCAGCCCGCCCGACATCAGCCGGGCACCGTCCGCCGTGATCACCAGATCGTCCTCGATACGGACCCCGATGCCGCGCAGCTCCCGCGGCAGGGTCTCGTCGTCGGGCTGGAGGTAGAGCCCCGGCTCGACCGTCAGTACCTGCCCCTCGGCCAGGACGCCGTCCAGATACTGCTCGGCGCGGGCCCGGCCGCAGTCGTGGACGTCGAGGCCGAGCATATGGCCGGAGCTGCACAGCGTGTAGCGCCGGTGGAGACCGCTGTCGGCGGTGAGCGCCTGTGCTGCCGGGACGCGCAGCACCCCCCAGTCGGCCAGGCCCTCGGCCAGGACGCCCGAGCAGGCCCGGTGGAAGTCGCGGAAGCTGGCGCCCGGCTTCAGCGCGGCGATCCCTGCGTCCTGCGCGGCGAGCACCAGCTCGTACACCCGGCGCTGCACGGGGGAGAAGCGCCCGGACAGCGGAAGGGTGCGGGTGATGTCGGCGGTGTACAGCGAGTCGGTCTCCACCCCCGCGTCGAGCAGCAGCAACTGGTCCGGGTCGAGCGGGCCGTCGTTGCGGATCCAGTGGAGGACGCAGGCGTGGGCGCCGGCGGCGGCGATGGTCTCGTACCCCGTGCCGTTGCCCTCGGCGCGGGCGCGCAGCTGGAAGACCCCCTCGATCCAGCGTTCGCCGCGCGGGTGGCGCAGCGCGGCGGGGAGGGACCGTACGACGTCCTCGAAGCCGGTGACGGTGTGCTCGACGGCCTGCTGTAGCTCAGCCACCTCCCATGCGTCCTTCACCAGCCGCAACTCGCTGAGGACGGTGGCGAGTTCGGCGTCATGGGCGGCATTCCGGTCGGACCGGTGGTGCACCAGGTCGTCCAGGTGCGCACAGCGCACGCCGGTGAGCTGCTCGGCCTCGGTCAGATCCGGGCGGCGGCCCACCCAGAACTCGCCGTACTTGCGGTCCCGGTAGAACGCGCCGCCGGCGTCCCGCGGCGCCCTCGGCCGCAGATACAGCACCGCCTCGCCGTCCGGTTCCAGCACCAGGACATGTCCCGGCTGGTCCTCGCCGGTCAGTCCGGTCAGCCAGGCGTACGCACTGTGCGGCCGGAAGCGGTGGTCGCAGTCGTGGGAGCGGACCCGCAACTCCCCGGCGGGGACGAGCAGCCGCTCGCCGGGGAAGCGCGCGGCGAGGCGGGCCCGGCGGCCGGCGAAGTGCGCGAAGCCGGGGACGCGGTTGCCGGCCGGGAGCGGGGGCGTGGCCCATCCGTCGGTCATGAAGTCGGCGAGGGCGTCCGACACCGGCAAGTCGTGGCTCCCGGTGTGGAGTTGGGTGGGGCGCACGGTCATGGTTACACCTCCGGGAAAGAAAGTTCCTGAAGTCTTGTCAGTGCAATTTCACATTACTATGTTATGGGTCACACCTCGTGGAGTGAAGGCCCCTCGCCTCGCTCTCCACCCAACCCCCCACCCCCTTCCGGAGGTTCAGGTGCCCCCTTCGCATTTGCCGCGCAGCATCCTGCTGGTCGCCAGCCTCGCGGCGTCCCTCGCCCTGCCCAGCGTTCAGCCGGCCCGGGCCGCCGCGCCCCACCCGTCCGTCCTCCCCGCCCGCCCGCATCAGACGCAGCCGTCCGCCCGGCCGTCGGCGGCCACTCCTCACCCCTTCGACGAGGCCCAACGCCTCGCCAGGGCGCCCAAGTTCACCGCCGCGCCCGCGCCCGCGCCCCGCTCCCTCGTCGGAAGGGACGGCATCCCGGGCCCGCAGACCAGACCGCCCACCGCGCCGCACCAGGGAAGATCCGCCGTCGCGCCCTGCACCCTCGACGGCATCACCGGCCTGAGCCCCGAGCGGTTCGCGGACTTCCTCGCCGACCCTGCCGTCACCGCCGACGTCTGCCTGCGCGGCCTCCTGTGGACCTGGGACCCCCGGCTGATCCCGGTCATGTCGGACGCGCACGTCCAGGCCGTGGCCCGCCGTATCACCGGCCTGGCCGCCGCCCACGACGGCAAGAACACCAGCCACCTGTACGAGATGTTCACGTATCTGCACGCGGTGGCCTATCAGGACTTCTCGCACGACGAGATCGACACCACCGACGCCCCCACCGTCGACGCCGTACGGCGCGCGGTCGACGCCTTCGGCACCGCGGCCCGCACCTTCGACGTCACCCGCACCAACGCCGACACCCTGCGCGAAGCCCTCTACGCCGCCAGCGCCCCGGGGCTGCGGCAGCATCAACTCGACCTGATCGAGCGGGTCCTGGCCACCATGGACCCCGCGCACACCGCCACCCACAAGGACGCGGCCTGGGGCAACGCCGCCCTCGCCGCGCTCTCCGTGAACTACCTGGGGGTCTACCCCGGCAACAAGGACACCGCCTTCCAGTACGCGGCCGCCACCGACCCCGGATACCGCGCCGTCTTCAAGGCCTTCGCCACGTACACCCACCTCAAGGACACGCCCAACGCCTGGGTCGTCCGCGACGCGCTCGGGGAGTACGGCCGCTTCGGCGAGATCGCCTCCCTCAAGCGGGCCATCATCGCCGACCTCGGAGCCCTGCTCCCCACCACCGTGCGGAACTTCGGCGACGGCAGCGAGCCCTGGGCCAAGGTCGCGAGCTGGCTCAACTACTTCAACGCCTGCAAGCCCTATGCCGTGTGCAAGGAGGACATCGAAAAGCGGATCTTCCCGCACACGTACTCCTACGACAACGGCGGCATCAAGGTCCGCACCGCCCTCGACCGCGCCGTCGTCGACCAGCTCTACTATGCGTCCAAGCAGGTCAGGGCACAGTTCCACCGGGTGATCGGCACCGAGACGCCGCTGGCCGGCGACCCCAACACCACGCTCACCATCGTGCTGTACGCCTCACGCCACGACTACGAGGTCTACCACCCGCTGCTCACCGGCATGGGTACGAACAACGGCGGCGTCTACATAGAGCAGGGCGCCACCTTCTACACCTACCAGCGCCGCGTCCCCCAGGACTCCCGCCTCACCCTCGAAGAGCTCTTCCGGCACGAGTACGTCCACTACCTCAACGGCCGCTTCGCCGTACCCGGCTTCTTCGGGGAGGGGCCCTGGTACCAGGGCGACCGCACCACCGCCATGGACGAGGGCAGCGCCGAGTTCTTCGACGGCTCGACCCGCGACCACGGCATCGCCGTACGCAAGTCCCTGGTCCGCGACATCGTCGCGGACACCGCCGGCGGCACCCCCCGCATGACCATCGACCAGTTGCTGCACGCGACCTACGACGGGGACGGGTTCCGGTTCTACTCCTACGCCGGGACGTTCTTCGAGTTCCTGTGGCGCACCTACCCGGCGAAACTCCAGGAGATGTACCGGCATCTGCGGGACGACGACCCGGCCGCGTTCGACGACTGGCGCCATCGCATGGGATCCGACGCGGGGCTCCAGCAGCAGTACAACGCGTTCCTCGACACCCAGATCGCCCAGCTCGACGATCTCTATGTGCCGAACACGGCATTCACGCCCAACGGTTCGCTGAAGTTCGCCACCCCCGACGAGGTCCGCGGTGCCTTCGCCGCCGCCACGTCCAACACGCCCACCTGCAAGGACGAGGGTGACCCGGGCACCGGCCGCTTCCTGTGCACCGGCCGGATCACCGCCAACCTCGCCAACTCCGGCAGCCCCGACCAGATCTTCAAGGACATGTCCGACACCGTCGACTACTTCATCCTGGAGCGCACCAAGCCCGCCGGGAACAACTTCAACGACATGAACTGCTCCTTCGGGCCCACCGACGTCTGGTCCTCCGGCCGGGCCGGCACCGCGGACTTCAGCTGTGAGGGTCCGCTGCGACGCTGACGGAGCCTCGACCGGCGGTGGCCCGGCCCGTCCGCGGGACGGGCCGGGCCACCGCACCGCCCTCAGCGTTCCTCGGGCAGGTCGAGCCGGCGGGACGTACCGGGGGCCAGCGCGAACGAGCGGTCCCGCAGCTTCACCCGCACCGGCGGGTTCTCGGAGGCCGGTACCGCGATCCGTACCTGCTCGGGACGGATGCGCAGATCGATGTCCCAGTGGCGGCGGTAGCGGAAGCGCACCCCGAACTTCGACAGCTCGCGCAGTGGCGCCGGGTCGAGCCAGAGGGCCTGGTCACGGGTCTCCAGGCCGGTCATGCCGCGCTGGACGAAGTCCAGGGTGCCGGCCATCGCACCCAGGTGGATGCCTTCCGCGGTGGTGCCGCCCTGGACGTCCGCCACGTCCCCGGTCAGTGCCTCCTCGCAGTACGTCCAGGCGTCGGGGCGGTGTACCCGGGCCAGGACCCAGGCGTGGACCAGGGCGCTGAGCGTGGAGCCGTGCGTGGTGCGATGCAGGTAGTAGTCGACGGTGGCGCGCCAGATGTCGTCGTCGAGCGGGCAGTCCAACAGGCGGAACACCGAGGTGAGTTCCGCCGGCGAGAAGAGATAGCCCAGCATCAGCACATCGGCCTGTTTCGAGGCCTGATAGCGGTTGACGGTGTCGCCCTCCGCCTCCAGGATCCGGTCCAGCCGGCGGATGTCGCCGTAACGCTGCCGGTAGCCGTCCCAGTCCAGCTCGGCGAGCTTCTCGTACCCGGCGAACTGGCTGATCACGCCGTGGTGGTAGGGCACATGGAGCCGGTGCGCGATGTCGTCCCAGCGCTCGGGCTCCTCCGGGTCGAGCTGGAGGCGTTCGGACAGCTGCCGCTGATGGGCCTCGGGGAGCGTGCCGCACAGCTCCAGGGCCCGCAGCAGCACCCAGGCCGCGGTGACATTGGTGTAGGCGTTGTCGTCCACCCCCGGCGCGGCGGCCCCCGGATAGCCGTCGTGGTACTCGTCGGGACCGACCACCCCGCGGATCCGGTACCGGCCGAGGGCGGCGTCCCACTCCGCGGCCGCCGCCCAGAAGCGGGCGATCTGTACGAGCATCTCCGCGCCCCTGGTGTGCAGGAACTCCGTGTCGCCGCTGGCCTGTCCGTACTGCCACACGTTGTAGGCGATCGCCGATCCGACGTGGTGCTGGAGCCGGGAGTGGTCGGGCAGCCAGCGCCCCGAGCGCGGGTTGAGATGCAGCTGCTGGGTCTCCTCGCGGCCGTCACCGGCGCTCTGCCACGGATACATCGCCCCGGCACGGCCGGCTTCCCGTGCCGCGTGGCAGGCGGCGGGCAGCCGCCGGTAGCGGTAGTCGAGCAGGGCGCGGGAGACCTGCGGGAGGTGCAGGTTCAAGAACGGCAGGACGAACAGCTCGTCCCAGAAGACGTGCCCGCGGTAGGCCTCACCGTGCAGCCCCCGGGCCGGCACCCCGACGTCCAGCTCCGCGGTGTGCGGGGAGAGGGTCTGCAGGAGGTGGAAGAGGTGCAGCCGCAGGATGCCGCCGGCCTCCCCGGGGACCTCCAGCTTGGCCTGCCGCCACAGGTTCTCCCAGGCGCGGCGGTGCGAAGCGCGCAGTTGCCGGAAGTGCGGCGCCAGGACCACACCGTCCACCGCCGCGTGCAGCGGGCTGTCGATGGCCGGGTCGCGGGAGGTGTACAGCGTCACCGTCTTCTCCACGACTGCGGGTACGTCCGCGGTGACGGGCACCACCAGCGAGTGGAAGGCCTGGAGGGCGGAGAGCTGCGGGCGGGGCATCCGGCCGCGGCCGGCGGAGGCGCGGGTCCGGGCGGCCAGCGCGATCCGGATGTCCGAGTCGAGGGTCCGGCAGCTCAGCCACACGATGTCCGGCCGCTCGTCGCCGGTGTCCCATCCCGTCAGATGCTGGTCCGCCAGGCCCCGGTAGCGCGCGATACCGGCGTTGCGGACCGCGCCGTCGATCCCGGACTCCACCTCCACGGCCCCCGACCAGCCGTGCGCGGTGAAACACGTGCGCAGCGCGGCCAGATGGGGATCTCCCATGTGCACCAGCCGGCTCTGCTCCACGCTCAGCCGCCGGCCGGCCTCGTCCTCGTAGCACGACCAGCGGGTCAGGGTGCCGTGCCGCAGGTCCAGGGTCTGCCGGTGCTCCGTCAGAAAGGCGTGGTCGGGGGAGAGCCAGGGGCCGGGAGCCGTGTCGGCGGGGCAGATCCGGTAGCGCAGCGGGAGCCAGTTGGGCAGGTTGACCATGTCCTCGTTCTCGACGGTGTGGCCGTCCACGGTCGAGGTGAGCCGGTTGTAGCAGCCGGCGGCGTAGGTGCCCGGGTAGTGCGCCGGGCCGAAGAGCTCCTCGGAGGCCGCGCCGCGGGTGACGAAGTAGCCGTTGCCGAGCGCACAGAGCGATTCGCGCAGCCGTTCCGTGTCCGCGTCGTACCCCTCGTACGACCAGGTCCACGCGCGCGTCATCCGTCCTCCCCGGAGCGCAGCAGCTCGCCGGGGTCGGACACCACGACATCGGCGCCGCGCCGGCGCAGGGCGGCGGCGCTGTGCGGTCCGGCCGTCCGGTCCACGCCCACCACCAGGCCGAATCCGCCGCGCCGGCCGGCCTCGACACCGGCCAGGGCGTCCTCCACCACGGCGGTGTCATGGGGCGGGACCCCGAGCCGTCGTGCCGCCTCCACGAAGAGCGCCGGGTCGGGTTTGCCCGGCAGATCCAGCCGGCGTGCCTCGTTGCCGTCCACCACGGCGTCGAAGAGCCCGAGTACCTCGGCCGCGGAGAGCAGCTCGGTCGCATGACGGGACGCGGAGACCGCGGCGCACGGCACCCCCCGGTCCCGCAGCGCGTGCAGCAGGCGCACGGTGCCGGGCCAGGTGGCGATGGCACGGGTGCGCAGCCGCGCGGTGAACAGCTCGTCCTTACGGGCCGCGACGGCGCGGACGGTGGCCGTGCCCGGGGCGTCGTCCACCTCGCCGAGCGGCAGCTCAAGACCCCGGGAGCGCAGGAACGCGGCCGCCCCGTCCTCCCGCGCGCGGCCGTCGACGTACCGCAGATAGTCGTCCACCGGATCGAAGGGGCGCTGTCCGCCCGCGGCCGACAGGGCCGCGTCGAAGGCGTCCTTCCAGGCCGCGGCGTGCACGGCGGCGGAGTCGGTGATGACCCCGTCGGTGTCGAAGACCACGGCCCGCAGCGAGCGCAGCGGCGCTGCCAGGGACGGCGCACCGGTCATGGTGACGGTTCCGTTCGTCGGAGTGTCCCTTCCATGGCACCACGGCTACGGGCCGGGGGCGCGCCGCACGGACGGCCCGCAACGTCCCCCGGGGGGCGATACCGCCGCACGCCCGGCCGACGGCCGTACGGCGCGGCCGCCCCGCCGTGCGTCAGGCCGCCGGCCGCCCCCACCAGGGGTCCTCGGCCGCCCACTCCCGCTCCCACCGGTCGTGGCGCCGGCGGTTCAGCAGGCCCTGGCCGGCGCGCTCGGCGCCGAAGAGCAGCAGACCGGCCGAGGCCCCGGTCACGGTGCCGACCGCGATGCTCCCGCTCCTGGCCCGGCCGGGTGTGACGGGGTCGCGGAGCAGGCTCCCGTGCCGGTCGAGCCAGGCGGGCGTCCGGTCGCCGGCCCGCAGGTCCGGTGCCACCGTCGTCAGCCCCGTCCTGGTCCGGCCGTCGGCGGCCGTCCAGCGCACCGTGGCGTGCGTGCGGGTGCCGAGGCCTCCCGAGGTGTCCACCCCGATGCGGGCCGGCGGGTCCTCGGTCAGCACGGCCGAGACGGTGTGCCGGCCCGGTGGCTGCCGCGCGGCGCCGTCGTCCACCGCGTGGGCGGCCGCCAGCCCGGCGGCCGGTGCGCCCACCACGATCAGCACGCCGGTGACCAGCGCCAGCCAGGTCTGCGCCACATCCGAACCCCGGCGGAGCGGACCGCGTCGCCACGGCCGGAGCCTGCTGCCCAGAGCCATCACGCACCCCCTGCCTCTCCCGACCGTGGCATCCCGTGCGGGACCGGCAGGAGGGGCCGAACGGCCCTCCCCGGGGGCTCTTCGGGACGCGGCCCAGCGGCCCGGGGGAAGCCGGGGCACGGGCCGCGCCGGTACACGTACAGGGGGCCGGCCGTGCTGCCGGGGCAGCGCCCGCGGGCGGCCCGGGCGGCGTCCTCGCAGGTCGTGCACGCCGCGGCGCACGGTGCGACGGTGGCAGTACGCACCACGTCGTCGCCGATGCCCGGAAGGAGTGGCGGGGATGGAGCATCCGCTGGTGGTCGGGACCGACGGGTCGGACTCCGCCGTCCGGTCGCTGGACTGGGCGGTGGACGAGGCGGCCCGCCACGGGCTCCCGCTGCGGATCGTGCACGCCTCCAGCTGGGAGCGCTACGAGGGAGCGTCGCTCGCCCAGGGCGCGGAACGCCCCGGCGAGCAGGTGCTGGAGGAGGCCGTGGTGGACTCGGCCGCCGCACACGCCCGCCGTCGGAACGCGGACGTCCCCCTCACGACGGAGGTGCTGCCCGGCGACGCGGTCACCACGCTGCTCAACGAGGGGCTCCATGCCTCGGCGCTGGTCCTGGGGTCACGGGGGCGCGGCGAGATCGCCGGTCTGCTGCTGGGGTCGGTCGGCGTGACGGTCGCGGCCCGCGCCAAGTGCCCGGTGATCGTGGTGCGCGGCGACCCGGCCGGACTGGCGGGCACGCACGGGCGCGTCCTCCTGGGGATCGACGACCCGGCCACCGCCGCGACGGCCGCCCGCTTCGCCTTCCGCGAGGCCGACGCCCGCCACTGCCTGCTCGTGGCCGTCTGCGCCTGGCCGCTCCCCGCCCACGGGACCGACCAGGCCCCGCCGCCCGCCGCGGGCCCCCGGAACGACCGGGAGAAGCGGGCGGGGGAGCTGCTGGACGAGGCGCTGGAACAGGCGGCCGTGGACCATCCGGAGGTGCGGGTGCGCCGCGCCACCGTCGAGGGGCCGGCCCACAAGGTGTTGGTGCACCGCGCGGCCGCCGCGGATCTGCTGGTGGTGGGGGTGCGGCGGCCCCGCGGCCACTCCGGGCTCCAGCCCGGCCGGGTGGCGCACCACGCGCTGTGCCACGCCGCCTGCCCCGTGGCGGTCGTACCGCGGCACCTGTGACGGCCGCGCCTCACCCCTCCAGCCGGGCCGCATGATCGGGCACATACGTCTGGAGGTCCCGGGGCGGCCGCTGGTAGCCGGTGGCCGGCGGCCGCGGCGGCCAGTCCAGCGCGGGCGGGGCGATCTCGTGGTAGGGCACGGTCGACAGCAGATGGGCGATCATGTTCAGCCGGGCCCGCCGCTTGTCGTCGCTCTCGACGACGTACCAGGGGGACTCCGCGATGTCCGTGTGGACGAACATCTCGTCCTTGGCCCGCGAATACTCCTCCCAGCGGGTCAGCGACTCAAGATCCATGGGGGAGAGCTTCCAGCGGCGTGCCGGGTCCGTCAGCCGGCGCCGGAAACGCTGCTCCTGGACCTCGTCGCTCACCGAGAACCAGTACTTGCGCAGCAGGATCCCGTCCTCCACCAACATCCGCTCGAAGACCGGGCACTGGCGCAGAAACCGCTGGTGCTCCGCCGGCGTGCAGAACCCCATGACCCGCTCGACACCGGCCCGGTTGTACCAACTGCGGTCGAACAGCACCATCTCGCCCGCCGCCGGAAGGTGTTGCGTATAGCGCTGGAAGTACCACTGGGTGCGCTCCCGCTCGGTGGGCCGCGGCAGGGCCACGATCCGCGCCACCCGGGGGTTGAGGTACTGCGTGACCCGCTTGATCGTGCTTCCCTTGCCGGCCGCGTCCCGCCCCTCGAAGACCACGACCAGCCGGACGCCTTCACTGCGGACCCACTCCTGGAGCTTGACCAGCTCGGTCTGCAATCGGTAAAGCTCCTGCTCGTACCGCGACCGTGACAGCTTCCGGGGCCCGTTGCCGCGCTGCTTGTCCGCCATGCCTCGACGGTACGGAGAAATGCTCAGGCGTGCGTGCCGAACGGGGCCAGCACCTCCCGCTCGATCCGCCGCCGGACGCGTTCGGTCAGGGCGGTCAGCCGCCGCGACATCTTCGGCCTTACGGCGCGCGGCGACCGGATGTACCGGGCCGTGGCGGGCAGCTCCGCGACATCGGCCACGACCCGCCGCCGGGCGTCGTCGAGCCGGCCGCGCGCCGTGCTGCGCCGGCCGTCCCGCATCAGTGTCTCCAGCAGCGGTGTGCTGCCCGCCGGGAGCGGCTCGTCGGCCAGGCCGAGCACGTCGTGGCAGCCGGGACGGCGGAAGACCTGCTTGCGGCCCGGGGCGGTCAGCTTCGCCGCCGACAGCTTCATCACCGGGCGGTCGTCGTAGGCGACCAGTTTGTACGCCGAATCCAGTGCGGGAGCGTCGGCGCTGACCCCGACGCGGGTGCCCACCGCGTAGACGTCGATCGGTGCCCGCGCGCGCCGCAGGTCGTGCACGGCGTACTCGTCCAGCCCGCCGCTGGCGACGATGCGCACCTGTGGCAACCCCGCGTTGTCGAGGATCGCGCGTGCCCGCCGGGCGAGTTCCGCGAGGTCACCGCTGTCCAGACGGATCGCCGAGCCGTCGCCGCGCCCCAGTGCGTTCAGCACCCGCGCCGCCGCCGCGACGCCGGACTCGGTGTCGTAGGTGTCCACCAGGAAGGTCACCGGTCCGGGATGGCACAGCGCGAACGCGGTGAACGCCGCTTCCTCGTCCTCGAACGCCTCGATGTACGAGTGCGCCATCGTCCCCACCGCCGTCAGATCCTCGGCGTGCGCCGCCGCCACATTGCTGGTGCCCACGAAGCCGGTCATCGCCCCCAGCCGGGCCACCTGGTGGGCGGCCGCGGTCCCGTGGGTACGCCGCAGCGAGAAGTCCACGAGGTCGCACCCCTGCGCCGCGATCACACAGCGGATGCACTTCGAGGCGATGGCCGTCTGGTGGCTGAGGTGGTTCAGCACGAAGGTCTCCACGAGCTGCGCCTGCGGCAGCGGAGCGGTGATCTCCAGCAGCGGCTCACCCGCCAGCACGACACGCC
Organism: Streptomyces sp. TM32; assembly: GCF_004122755.1. Lineage (NCBI taxonomy): Bacteria > Bacillati > Actinomycetota > Actinomycetes > Kitasatosporales > Streptomycetaceae > Streptomyces > Streptomyces sp. TM32. The sequence continues at coordinate 10,560 of NZ_SDIG01000100.1, read as the reverse complement.
CCTCCGGCACGGCCCGGACCTCGCCGGTGAAGCGCAGGTCCAGCAGCGGCGCCAGCTCCTCGGCCGGCCGTTGCAGCGCCTCGGCGAACACCTCGACGTCCTCGTGTCCGAGATGGAAGTCGGAGAGGTAATCGAGGACGGTCTCGGCCCCGGCGGCGATCAGAAAGCCCCGGTCCGGTGGCAGCGCCCGCACGAAGCAGCTGAAGGTCGCCGGCTGCGTCATGCCCTCGCGGAGGTACGACAGGGCCATGGTCACTTCGTACAGGTCGGTGGTCGTCGCATCCGACATGGCCGACTCCCTTCCGCGGGCGGGCCCCGGCCGCATGGTGGCCGGCCCGCACCGGGCTCACGCCATCGCACTCGTCCAGCCGTAGGCCACGCGCTGCTCGGGCCGGGGCGGGGCGGCGCCGACGCCTTCGAGGTCCTTGTCGGCCACCCGCAGCAGCTTCCCGGCGAGGTCCCGCATCGCCCGCCCGGCCGCGAGCTCGTCCCCGATCTCCGGTACGTCCTGGTCGTCGGGGCTGCACCGGGCCGTACCGTGCCCGGTGAGCGTGGTGGTGCCGGTGTGCAGCGCCACCCGTGCCGTGGTCTTCCCGTCCTCCTCGACGAGGTACAGCCGGACGGGCCACTCGACTGTGTGTCCCATGGATTGCCTCCGCTTCCTTCCCGGGGCACCGCCGCCGGAGCCCGCCGACGGGCTGCACCGGGCCGCCCGCCGCCCCCGCCGGCAGCCGGTCCCGGGCGTCAGCGCCCTCACCGCCATCATCCGCCTTCCGGAGCGGGGCGTCCTCCCGCGCTCGCGCGCCGTCTCAGCCCCTGGACGGCGTCCCTTCGTGCGGCACCACGGCCACCGGACACGGCGCGCGGTGGACGACCGACTGGACGACCCGGCCGATCCGCGGGCCCGGCAGCCGGTGCCGGTGCCGGTGCCGGCGGCCGACGACGAGCAACTCCGCGTCCGCGGCGTGGTGCACCAGCGCGGGCACCGGTCCCTGCATGGCCACCTGGTGGTCCACGGGCAGGTCCGGGAACTTTTCCCGCCACGGATCCAGGGCCGCGGACAGCTCCTGGCGGGCATCCTGCGCCGCTTCCCGGGCGGCGCCCGCCTCCACCCCACCGCCGCGGTTGTACGCGTACGAGGGCAGGTGCCTGCCGTGCAGGACCCGCAGGGTGGTCTGCCGCCGGGATGCGGCGGCGAAGGCGAAATCGAGCAGCGACACACACGGGTCGTGCAGGTTCAGCCCCACCAGTACGGCCCGGTCCCGCTGGGCCATGGCCTCCTGCCGGGCGTGCACCAGAACCGTGGGCGCATCGGTGCGCGGCACCAGCTTCAACCCCAGCTCGCTGAGGGCGTAGCGGGACACCGGGCCCAGGTCCTTGGCGCCGAGGACCAGCAGGTCCGACGACTCCGCGGCCTCCCGGAGGGCGTCCAGCGGATCCTTGGGCACCAGCATCATCTCCACCGGGAGGTCGGGGAAGCGGGTGCGCACCTCCGCGGCCGCCGCGTGCATCATCCGGTGCGGCCAGTAGTTCTGGTCCCGGTCTGCGGGCGGGCGGCGCTCCGGCTCCGGCGCCAGCAGCACCCACGCGTGCAGCAGCCGCAGACGCGCCTGTCGCAGTTGGGCCTCCCGTGCCGCCCACAGGATTGCCGACAGGGATTCGGGCGTACCGTCCACCCCTGCGGTGACGACGTCCTTCATGGTTCCTTTCCCGTTCCGGCGCGCTAGACGGGTCCGCGCCTACACCCCACCGTGCGCGGCACCGGTCGCCGGGGCATCAGACTTTTGTCCTTTGACCGACCGACCTTCGTCAGTGCGGGCCGTGACCGCTGTCGTCGGGCACGGGGCGCGTCCCCCGGCTGTCGGGCGGGGCGCCGCCCATCACGCGGAGCATCGACCGGCCCCCGGTGCGCAGGAAGCGGTGGACCAGGGCGGCGGCGAGCAGAAGGAAGGCGATGTTCAGCCAGGTGGTGTAGTCCCAGGAGACGCCGGACATGGGGATCGTGGCGTCGGCCTGACGGGGGATCAGCCCCAGTGCATCGAAGGTGAATTCCACGAAATAGCCCGCCACCACGATGGCCGCGTAGAAGGTGGCCAGCAGGAAGAGGGCCATTCTGATCCCGTAGTACTTCCGATAGATGTGCAGGATCGGCAGGATCAGCAGGTCGGCGAAGATGAAGGCGACCACCCCGCCGAAGCTGATACCGCCCTTCCACAGCACCACCGCCAGCGGCACATTGCCGATGGAGCAGACGAACGAGGCGATCGCCACCAACGGGCCGATCAGCGGGCCCCACAGCTTCGCGGCCAGCGGGTGCCCCTCGAAGAAGAAGGCGCGCCAGAAACTGTCCGGGACCCAGGCGGCGAGGGCGCCGGCGATCAGCAGGCCGATCACCAGGTCCTTGAGGATCGCGGCCCACTCCATGACGAAGACGTGCGAGGTCGAGGTGTATCCCTCGGCGGAGAACAGCCGCCCGGCGAAGGACCCGCCGCGGCGTACGGACATGTCCATGGCGGCGTGCCCCTCCATCGACCCGGCCAGCCCCCGTTCGGCCTGCCGACGGGCCGGGCGCAGCAGGGTGTCCCGCAGGAAGAGGCGGAACAGCAGGGCCAGCAGCACGATCATGACCGGGCCGCCGATGAACTCGGCGGCCGTGAACTGCCACCCCATCAACAGCGCCAGGATCACGCCGAGTTCGATCACCAGGTTCGTGGAGGCGATCTCGAACGCCATCGCGGCCGTGAAGTTCGCCCCCTTGAGGAAGAGCGAGCGGGCCAGTGCGACCGCGGCGTACGAGCAGGACGAGGACGCGGCGCCCAGGGCGGAGGCGATCGCCAGGGTGCGGGGCCGGTCGTCGCCGAGCAGGCCGAGCACGGTGGAGCGGTGCACCACGGCCTGGACCACTGCGGACAGCGCAAAGCCAAGGATCAGTGCCCAGGTGATTTCCCAGGTCATGGATCCGGTGACGGACAGGGCGTGCAGGATCGCGGACATCGGCTGAGGTGTTCCGTGACCGGCCGGGGCTCAAACTCCCGCCGCCCGGCGTCGCGTCACACCCGCCCGTGCGCCCGTTGTGCCCGCCGGGAGAGCGAGTCGATGACCACGGCCACGAGCAGCACCCCGCCCGTGATCATGAACTGCACGGCGGTCTGGATGCCCATCAGGGCCACCCCGGAGGCGATCGACTGGATGACCAGGACGCCGAGCAGCGCCGACCAGGTCCGGCCGCGACCGCCGAACAGGCTGGTGCCACCGATGACCGCGGCGGCGATGGCGTCCATCAGCAGATTGCCCCCGCCGGACGTCTGGCTCGCCGAGGTGACGCGCGAGGCCAGGAACAGGCCGCCGATCGCGGCCATCGTCCCGGAGACCATGAAGACCGAGATCCGCACCAGGCTCACATTGACGCCGGTGCGCCGCGACGCCTCGACACTGCCCCCGAGCGCGAAGATCATGCGGCCGTAGGGCGTGCGGCGCAGGACGTAGTCCAGCCCCACGAGCATCACGAGGAAGATCAGCAGGGCCAGCGGGAGCCCCAGGAACTGGTTGAGCACCCAGGCCGCCGCCAGGGAGATCGCCGCCAGCACGCCCGTGCGCAGGACGATCTCGCTCACCGGCCGGCAGGGTACACCGGCCGCCCGGCGCCGCCGCACACCGTGGTACGAGGCGAGGAAGAAGGCGGCGGTGCCGAGCGCCGCCAGGCCGTACGCGGCGGCCACATTGGTGAAGTAGTAGCTGGTCAGCTTCGCGACCAGACCGTTTTCGTCGATATTGATCGTGCCGCTGGCGCCCAGGATGTAGAGCATCAGGCCGTTCCAGCCCAGCAGGCCCGCAAGGGTGACCACGAACGCCGGCACCCCGACCTTGGCCAGGAAGAACCCCTGTACGGCCCCGATCAGCGTGCCGCCGAGCACCGCGAGGACCAGCGCCGGGGCCTCCGGCATGCCCTGGTTGACGCTCAGCACCGCGAAAACGGCCGCCGCCAGGCCGCTCACCGAGCCGACCGAGAGGTCGATCTCGCCGAGCAACAGCACGAAGACGACGCCGATCGAGATCATGCCGGGACCGACGATGTCCACGCTCAGATTGGACAGATTGCGCGGCGAGAGGAAGTTCTCGTTGAGGCTCTCGAAGATGATCCACACCACGACCAGGCCGAGGGCGACCGGTACCGAGCCGAGCTCCCCGCTGTGGAACCGGCGCTTGAGGATCTCCAGGGGGTTCTGGCCGCCGGCCGCGGCCCCGGCCGCGAGCTGCCGCCGGTCGGCGGCGGTGACGGCCCCGGCCCCGCCGGTCTGTGCACCGGCCTGTTTCTGCTTCCGCAGCGTCCATGTCCGGCTCACGGCTACGCCCCCCACCCTTGGGAGGCGCGGCGCGTCACGGCGTTGTCGGTGGCTCCGGTGATCGAGGAGATGATCTGCTCGTGGGACGTGGTCGTCACATCGAAGAACCCGTTGTTGCGCCCCAGCCGCAGTACCGCGATCCAGTCCGCGACGGCCTTGACGTCCCCCATGTTGTGGCTGATCAGGAGCACACCGAGACCGCGTTCCCGCAGCTGCTCCACGAGGTCGAGGACCTGGGCGGTCTGCTCGATGCCCAGGGCCGCGGTGGGCTCGTCCAGCAGCACCAGCCGCGGTTCGCCCAGCAGCGAGCGGGAGATCGCGACGGTCTGCCGCTGGCCTCCGGAGAGCGAGGCGACCGGGAGGCGCACATCGGGCATCCGGATGGCGAGGGTGTCGAGCAGGTCCAGGGTCAGGCGCTCCATCTCCACCTCGTCGAGCACACCGGCCCGGTGGATCTCGCGGCCGAGGAAGAGATTGCCGACCACATCGAGGTTGTCGCACAGCGCGAGGTCCTGGTAGACGGTGGCGATCCCCAGGGCCTGGGCCTCGTGGGGCCGGGTGATCTGGACGGGACGGCCGTCCCACTCGACCACCCCCTCGTCGGCGGGGTCCACCCCCGCGATCACCTTGATCAGCGTGGATTTGCCCGCGCCGTTGTCGCCCACCAGCGCGACGACCTGACCGGCTTGGACCTCCAGATCGACATCGGCCAGCGCCTGGACGGCGCCGAACCGCTTGAAGACGCCGCGCAGCGTCAGCAGCGGCGGCGACGACGGTCGCCGGACGGATGCGCCGGACTCCATGGGTACCTGCCTCACCTGGTGAGCCCCGCCTTCAGACAGGCGGCCTCGAACTTGGGGGTGCAGATCTGCTCGATGGTGTACATCCCGTCCCTGACCACGGTGTCCTTGATGTGATGCACGGTCACCGGGATCGGGGTGAGCAGCACGGCCGGAATGTCCTGGGTGGTGGGGCTGTTGACCTTGTGCGTGGTGATGGTGCCGAGGCTCTTGCCGCGTCCCAGCGCGACGGCCATGGCGGCGGCGGTGTCGGCCTCGGGTGTGAAGGGCTTGTAGACGGTCATCAGCTGATCGCCCTGGACGATGCGCTGGATCGCGGCGAGTTCGGCGTCCTGGCCGGTGACCGGCGGCAGCGGATCGATCTTGGCGGCCCGCAGGGCGGAGATGATGCCGGCGGCGAGTCCGTCATTGGCGGAGTAGACGCCGTTGATGCTGTCGGCGCCGAGCGCCGCGATCGCAGCGGACATGTTGAGGTTGGCGTTCTCCGGCCGCCAGCCGGCGGTGTCGTACGCCTTGCCGATCTTCACCTTGCCCTGCAGCGCGGCCAGCGCCCCCCGCTTGAACCAGGCGGAGTTGGGGTCCGTCGACGCGCCGTTCATCATGACGATCTGGTCGTCGTGCGCCTTGCTGCCGAGCGCCTTGAGCAGCGCCTCGCCCTGCAACTTGCCGACTTTCGCACCGTCGAAGGAGACGTACGCCGACACCGGCCCCTCCACGAGGCGGTCGTAGGCGACGACGGGGATGCCCGCCTTGTGCGCGTCGTCGACCGAGGACCGCAGCGACTTGGAGTCGACGGCGTCGAGGACCAGCACCTCGACCCGCTTGGTGATCATTGCGTCCATCTGCTGCTGCTGGGTGGCCACATCGTGCTGTGCGCTGACCGTCTCCACCGTGCATTCGTGGCACAGCCGGTGGATTTCCTTCTCGATCAGGGGCCGGTCGAACTTGTAGAAGCGCGAGGTGTTGTCCGGGAGCAGCACACCGATCCGTACGGCCCCGCCGGACGGCCCGCCGGGCTCGTGCACGCCGCCGGCCTCCCCGCACGCGACCGGGCCCGCGATCAGGCACAGCCCGGCCAGGATCACGCCGGCTCCGCGCAGCCGTGCACGCACCTCAGCGCACCTCCTCACCGTTCCAGCGGACGTCCGTGCCGTCCGGAGCGTCCGCCGCGCCGAGCCGCTCGCCCGGCTGGAGCGTGATCTCGCTCCACACCTGCTTGCCGCCGCTCAGCGGCACCGAACCCCAGGACGCCGACACCGCCTCGACGAGCAGCAGCCCGCGGCCGCCGGTCGCCTCCCAGTCCACGGTCGTCGGCTTGGCCGGGGCGCGGGGCGAGGCGTCGTTCACCGCGACCCGCAGCCGGTCCGCGGCCAGCGTCAGATCCAGCCGGACCTCGCCCTGGGTGTGCGCGATGGCGTTGGTGACCAGCTCGGACACCACCAGCAGGGCCACGTCGAGCTCTTCCGTCACGCCCCAGGAGCGCAGGGTGCGGGCGGTGAAGCGGCGGGCGTGCATCACCGCGTCGGGCAGGCGCCAGACCGCCCAGCGCACCCGGGTGGGGCGGACCCGCATCCCGTCGTAGCGCAGCACCAGCAGCGCCACGTCGTCGTCGCGCCGCTTGGCACTGCCGAGCAGCTCATCGGCCAGCTGTCCGGCATCGGCCGGATCGGCGGCGGCGAGCGCCGCACACACCCGGCCGATGCCCTCGTCGAGGGGGAGGGCGGCCGACTCGGCCAAGCCGTCCGTCAGCAGGACGAGCACGGTGCCCGGGGCCAGTCCGACCTCGGTCAGCGGGAACTCCCCGTCCGCGGCCACGCCCAGCGGGGGCCCGCCCTCGACCGGCAGTTCCTCGGTGCTGCCGTCGGGCAGCCGCAACAGCGGCGGCAGATGGCCGGCCCGGACGAACCAGGCGATGCCCTCCTCCATGTCCAGGTCCACATAGCAGCAGGTGGCGAACAGATCGGTCTCCATGCCCAGGAGCAGCCGGTTGGCGTGCGAGACGACCACATCCGGCGGGTGGCCCTCCACCGCGTAGGCCCTGATGGCGGTGCGCATCTGGCCCATGATCGTGGCGGCGCCGGCGCTGTGGCCCTCCACATCGCCGATGACGAGCGCGACATGACCGTCGGCGAGCGGAATGACGTCGTACCAGTCACCGCCCACTTCGAGCCCCATCGTGGCGGGCAGATAGCGGGCGACGGCCACCCCTCCGGGCAGCGACGGCAGTTTGCGGGGCAGCAGACTGCGCTGGAGCATCGTGGCGAGCTCGTGCCCCGCGTCCAGCGCGTGGGCGCGGACCAGGGCCTGTCCCACCAGACCGGCGGTCGCGGTCAGCAGGGACCGCTCCTCCGGCCCGAACGCATGCTCCTTGTCCCACCCCAGCAGGCACACCCCGACGATCCGGCCGTCGGCCGGCAGCGGCAGGACGGCGAGACCGCCGGGCCCGATGTCCGCAAGGCCGGGTTCGAGGGCGGCCCCCCGCGGCCACAGGGCCACATGGCCGGACCGCAGCACGCTCTCCAGCGTGGGCATCGACTGGCACGAGGTATCGGGCCACTCGGACCGCCACTCGGACTGCCAGAAGGCGGGCCAGTCCGTGGGTTCCGGGGGATCGAGGACGGACACCACCAGCCGGTCCGCCTCCAGCTCGGCCACCGCGACGTGGCTTGCCGCCAGCGGCAGCCGCAGCGCGGCGACCACCACCCGGCTGACGTCCCGGACGGTCGTGGCGCCGCCCAGCGCGGCGGACAGCCGCTGCACGATGGAGACCTCGTCGGCGGTCGGGCGCAGATACGAGGCGTCGGCGACCACCCCGAGCATCCGCTCCGGGGTGCCGTCGGCGTCCACCAGCACCCGGCTGCGCAGGGTCAGCCAGCGCAGCTCGCCGTTGGTCCGGCGGATACGGATCGACAGCTGCTGGCCGGGGACGGGATGCCGGTCCGGCTCCACGATCGACATCAGGGCGGGCACATCGTCCGGTGCGGTGTGCGCCAGCAGCGTTTCCACCCGCCGGTCGAACTGCTCCGGAGGGATGCCGAACAGCTCCAGCACCTGCCGGTCCGCTTCCATCCGTCCGGTGCGCAGCATCAGGGTGAAGGCGCCACCACGGAGGGTGTCCAGCCCCGGTCCCAGCAGTGACCGCCGCTCGGTCCGGGCCATGACCCGGGCGCCCACGGCCTCCAGCCCCGCGGCCACCTGGTCGGCGTGCAGCTCCAGAAGGTGCCGGCGGTCGGCGTCGAAGGCTCCGGCGGCCTGCTCCACGACCACCAGGCACCCCAGCCGCTTGGTCTCCCCGCCCAGCGGCAGCACGGCCAGCGAGACGTCGGCCGGTGGGGTCCCGGTCTCGTTCCAGGCGTCCGCGCCGGTGGTCCCGGGGGAAGTGGCGGTGCCGTACTCCACGAGGTCGGCCGGGCTCAGCCACAGCGGGACGCCGGTGCGGAAGGCCGTGGCGACCGGCGAGGTGCCGGACAGCGGGTAGCGCGTCGGCAGTCCGTACGGGACGCCGGAGCCGCCGACCATCTCGGCCAGCTGAAGTTCGCCGTCCGCTTCGGCCGGCACGTAGACGGCGGTCAGCTCGGCCCCGGTAGACCCAAGGACTCGTGCGGTCACTGCCTGCACCGCCTCCGTACGCCGGAAGCCGTCGTCGTAAGCCACGGTCGCCGTATCCGCCCTCGGGGGCCAGGGCGTCAGCCCCGCCACCGCCTCATCGGATAAGTCGGAAATTACCGCCTTGTCTCCATGGTGCGGCACGCAGGGAGGCGGGAGCTAGTCGACAGGCGGAACACGGCGGGTGACGGGGGAGGGGCTCGCCGCGTCCGCGGCGGGCCGCGGTGGCGCGGGCGGACCTGCCCGGTGGCCGCGGGCCCCGGATCAGTCCGGCGTCAGCACGGCGGCCCCCTGTACCCGGTCGGCGGCCAGGTCCGCGAGGGCCTGCGGGGCGCGGCTCAGCGGATAGGGGCTGACGGTGACCCGGATGCCGATCCGTGCCGCGGCCGCCAGGAACTCCTGGCCGTCCTGGCGGGTGTTGGCGGTCACGCTGCACAGGTGGCGCTCGTAGAAGAGATGGCGCTGATACGTCAGCGGGGGGATGTCGCTGAGATGGATCCCGGCCACGGCGAGGGTTCCCGATCGGTCCAGCGCCGCCAGCGCCACCGGCACGAGATCGCCCACCGGCGCGAAGAGGATCGCCGAGTCCAGCGGTTCGGGCGGGCTGTCGTAGGCGCCGCGCGCCGAGGACGCGCCCAGTTCGAGGGCGAGTTCGCGGGCCTGCGGGGAGCGGGTCAGCACATGGACGGTGGCGCCTTCGGCGAGGGCGATCTGCGCGGCCAGATGCGCCGAGCCGCCGAAACCGTAGATGCCGAGCCGGCCGCCGGGGGGCAGTGCGCTGCGGCGCAGCGCGCGGTAGCCGATGATCCCGGCGCACAGCAGCGGCGCCAGCCGGGTGGCGTCCTGGTCGTCCGGGAGCGCGTAGGCGTAGTCCGCGGGCACGAGCGCGGCCACGGCGAAGCCGCCATCGGCGTCCCAGCCGGTGTACCGCGAGTCCGGGCAGAGGTTCTCGTGACCCGCCCGGCAATACCGGCAGACCCCGCAGGTGCCGCGCAGCCATGCCCCGCCGGCCCGGTCGCCGACCCGGAACCGCGTCACCGCCTCGCCCACGGCGGCCACCCGGCCGACGATCTCGTGGCCCGGCACGGTGGCCGTGCGGTGCGGGGGCAGATCGCCCTCCGCCAGATGCAGATCCGTACGGCAGACGCCGCAGGCCTCCACCCTGAGCAGCAGATCATCGGGGCCCGGCTCGGGGGTGGGGCGGCGGACGGCGACCAGTGGCCCGGAGGCGATCGGTCCAGGGTGGTGAACGGCCCAGCCGGACACCGTGTCCGGGCCTGCAACGGTAGCCATGCCCCCAGGATCGCGCCCACCGCGGGGAGGGACAAACGGTGCGCCGGCCGGTGTGCCGGTGGCCGGGCGGCCGCACCGTACGAGGCCGCCCGCAGCCGGACCGGCCCGGCCGGGCGGGTGCGTCGGCTCCGACGGGATGACCCTGCGCGGCGTGCAGGCCACCGGCTCCAGCACCCTCACGTCCACCCTCCTGGGCACGCTGCGCAGTGACGCCGCTCACGTGCCGAGTTCCTGTCGCCGGCCGGACTCACCTGACATGGCCCTGCGGGGGCGCTGCTCCGCTCGCGCCGGAACCGGAGGACCGGCCGCGGGCGGTACGCGAGCGGTGAGCCCGGCGCGGGTTCCGCGGGGCCGGGCGGCGGGCCGCCTGGTGTGCTCGCCGGGACCGTCAGTTTCCGACCTGGCGACGGAAGAGCGCCGCCAGCTTCCGCAACATCCGGGACAGCAGGCCCCCGCGGGCCGGGGGAGCGGTGTCGGGGGCGGCGGCCGGCGGGCCGTCCGGCGGGGGAGCCGGGCTG
>NZ_SDIG01000099.1:0-23574 GCF_004122755.1 Streptomyces sp. TM32 | reverse complement strand
GGAAAGACGCTGGTGGGGGCGGTGCGCGGCGGGGTGCGGTACGAGTCGGCGCGGGCGATCAGTACGTCGCCGGCGGCGGACTCGGCGGCCGGGGCGTAGCCCATCGCCCGCAGGCCGTCGAGGAGTTGGTCGGGGGAGGTCTGGGCGGCGAGCACGGTGGGGGCGAGCCGGCGCAGCCGGAGCGGGGCGGCGCGGCGGTCGGCGAGGATCTCGGAGAGCAGTGCGTCGTCGTCACAGCGGACGTAGGCGGCGGCCGCGCCGATCCGCAGGTGGCCGTGTCGGCGGGCCACGTCGTCGATGAGGTAGGCGAGCGGCTGCGGGACCGGGGTGCGGGAGTGGGCGGTGAGGAACTCCTGCAGTTCGGCGGCGGAGCGGCCGGCGTCCAGGGCGCGGCGTACGGAGCCGGGTGTGAAGCGGTAGACCGTCGCGCCGCCCTTGGACTCGATGTCGGCGAGGACGCCCAGCGCCTCGGCGAGCGGGCGGTGCAGTGGGCCCGGGGCGACGGCGGTGAGATCCGCCTGGAGGAGGACGTGGTCGAGGGGTTCGGGCAGGAGCGGGGCGAGCCGGGCGGCGGCGCGGGCCGCTGCCGCGTCGATCTCGGCGGGGGTGGGGGCGGTGGTGTCCGCGGGGAGGTCGAGCAGGCTGCGGCCGTGGGAGGAGAGCGCACCGCGCCCGGTCACCCCGAGCAACTCGGCCTCGGTCAGGGTCCATTGGGCCAGCCGCGAGCGGAGGTCGTCGGCCGGAGCGGGGGTGCCGGCGGGGCCCGCGGCGTCGCCGGCACCGTCCGCGGACACCTGGCCCGCGGCCGGCCGGCCACCGCGCAGCGGACGCTCCCACTGCAGCCGGGCGAGCACCGCCGCGCCCGGTACGGACGTACCGGGCGGCAGGCCGGCAAGGAGGGCGAGGGCGCGGCGGCGGACCTCGGGGGCCGGGGAGCGGTCGAGGTGCGGGCCGAGGGCGGCCAGGGCGCGGCCCTTGGCGTCGGCGGTGCCGACCACCCCGGGGGTGCGGGTCGCGCGCAGCCAGCCGGCCACCAGCGCCGCCCAGCGCTCGGGGTCGGGCAGCTGGAGCCACTCCTCGGCGGCCGGGGTGGCCGCGAACCGTTCGTCGGCCTCGCCGTCCGAGGCGATCAGCCCGGCTCCGTAGGAGAGTTCGAGCCAGAAGGCGGCGAGCTGCTCGGTGGTGTCCAGGGCGGCGGCGGTGCGCTTGAGGTCGCGGACGCTCATCCCGCCGGCGCGGAGCACGGCCGGGCCGCCCAGGTCCCACTCCTTGAGGAGTTCCTCGACGGTCGCGAGCGCGGTGAACGCCTGGCTCGCGGCGGCGTTGTCCACAAGCTGTGGATCGCGTTCCGTGGTGGGCGAGAGCGGGGGTGGGACCGGCTCGGTGGTGTGATGGGCGCGCCCGCCGCGCAGTTGCAGCGCCGCTTCCCGGGGGAGGACGACATTGCGCGCGCCCGCCGGCAGCAGCAGGCCGCGGTCGAGCAGCCACTGCAGATGCGGGGCCGGGCGGTCGGTGACCCCGCCGTACGGCGGGCCCCACAGCAGCTTGTCGAGGACGGCGACGGATTCGGCGGGCGCGGTGTCCAGCAGCGCCGCCATCCGCTCGCGGTCGCGGAAGAGCGAGGTGAGCGCGGCGGCCGCGGTGACCGGGTCATGGGTGGTGGGCAGTCCGGCCGCGGCGATGATCTCCTGCAGCCGCCCCGGCGACATCCCCGCCACGGCCTCGGTGACGGTCGGGCCCAGGCCGGTCGGCGACGGGTGCGCGGCGCTGGGCGCGAGCAGTTCCCGGGCCGTACGCACCAGCCGCAGCCGGTCGTCCGGGCCCCACACCAGCGCCTGCGCCCGCAGCTCCGCCACCGCCCGGGGCAGCTCGGCGGCGACCGCCCGGTCCCCGGCCTCCCCGCCCATCAGCGCGCCCAGCGTGTCGTACGGGCACGGGTCGGGCGCCACCGCCAGCGCCTCCGCGGTCTGCAGCACGAACCGGTCGAGCCGCTCGACCGCCCGCACGACCGACGCCCGCGTCCCGGCCCGGGTCGCGAGCTGGGTGACATCGCCCGGCACCGGGCTGAGCAGATCGGGCCGGGCCCGCAGCAGCCCGATGAGCCCGCCGTCCGGGCGGGTCCTGAGCTCCTCGGCGAGGGTGCGGGGTGTACCGGTCATTCGTCCTACGTTAGCGGGGCGGGGGAGGGCAGGGGACCGGGTGGCGGCGAGGTTTCGTGGCACGTCGCCCCGGCGCCGTTCCCGCGTCACCCGCCCCGGCGCCGCGCCCTCCGGTCCGGCCGCCGGCCGACGGGGTACCGTCGGGGGAGCAACCAGCGGACGCCGCAGGGGATTTCGTGGGGATCGAGAGTGATCAGCTCGTCTTTGACTATTTGAGCCGGGTCGGCGACCTGGCTCAGCAGCGGGGCCTGGACTCCGGCACGCGGATGCGGCTGGTGAGCGGGCTGCGGGCCGAGCTCGACGGCCAGCGGGCCGACTCGGTCTCCGCCGTGAAGCGGACCCTGGCGCGGCTGGGCACCCCGGAAGCGGTGGTCGAGGCCGCGGTGGGCGGAGGCGACCGGACGCCCGGGGTCCCGGGGGCGCGCACCACCCCGGGTGACGACCGGCCCGCCGTGCCGCTCGGCCCGATGTCCGGCCGGCCGTCGCAGCCGGAGCCGTCCCGCCCCACCGCCCGCGAGCGGCTCACCGGTCTGGCCCGGCGCAGCGGGCTGACCGGTAAAAACCCCCTGACCGGCACGGCGTCCGCCCCCGGCACGGTGCCCGGCCCGCGGGACCGGGCGCCGGACTCCGCAGCGGACTCCGCACCGAGCGCCGGCCTGCCGCCGCATCTGGCCGGCGCGGACGAGCTGGGAGACGGCTCGGCGCCCGACTGGTGGCGGGTGGAGCCGGGGCCGTTCGGCCCCGGAGACACCGTGCCGGGGTTCGTCGGCGGGATCGAGATCCCCGAGATGTGGGACCGGCCGGCGAGCGAGCGCCCGCCGTCGCTGCGGAAGGACGGCGCGGCGGCGGCCGGCGGGGCCGAGGAGCCGGACGCGGACGGCAGCGGCGCCGCACCGCGGGGCCGCCCGCTGCCCCGGCTGCTGCGGCGGGCGCTCGGCCGGCCCCCCGCGCCCGTCGTGGCACCGGCCGGGGCCGGCGAACCGGACGAGGTGGTGGTCGCCCCGGCCCGCCCGCCGCTCAGCCCGGCCCTGACGCTGGCCGCGCTGCTGCTGGTGGGCGGGGCGGCGCTGGGGTCGTGGCTCGCGCTGGCGGGCGGCTGGGGGCTGGCCTACGCCTCGCGTCGGCTGAGCCGTCCCGAGGCCAAGTTCGCGGCACTCGGGGTGCCGGGGGCCGTGGTGGGGGGTCTGGTGGTGTGGCTGTGGGGCCGGTTCGAGGGGCGCTGGGGCGCGCCGATCGCCCACGGCCGGCTGGGGCAGGAGATGCTCGACGGGCTGCCGGGGATGGTCCGGGTGGCGGCGGTCGCCTCGGCGCTGTTCCTGGTGTGGCGAATGCGACGCGCACCGCGCTGAGCGCCTCCGCCCGCCGCGCGGACGCCCCGCCGGCTGGGCCCGGCCGGCGTCCCGCGGCCCGTCCGGTCCGGGCCCCGGCCACGTACGACCCCCGGCCCCCCTTCCCCCCGCAGGCACAATGGCAGGCATGGCTGCGCACCCCTTGACGGTCGGATTCGACCTCGACATGACGCTGATCGACTCCCGACCCGGCATCAAGGCCGCCTATCAGGAGCTGTCCGCCAGGACCGGCACCTTCGTCGACGCGGAGGCCGCGGTGACCCGGCTGGGCCCGCCGCTGGAGCAGGAGATCCGCCGGTGGTTCCCCGAGGAGCGGGTGACGGAGGTCAGCGCGCTCTACCGCACGCTGTACCCGGCCCACGCGATCACGGCCACCACGGCCATGCCCGGCGCCCGGGAGGCCATCGCCGCCGTGCATGCGGCAGGGGGCCGGGCGATCGTGGTGACCGCCAAATACGAGCCGAACGCCAAGCTGCACCTGACGCACCTGGGCCTCGCGGCGGACGCCGTCATCGGCTCCCTGTGGGCGGAGGCCAAGGCCGAGGCGCTGCGCGCACACGAGGCGCAGGTCTACGTCGGCGACCACACCGGAGACGTCCGGGGCGCGCACACCGCGGGCGCGCTGTCCGTGGCCGTCGCCACCGGCCCGTGCGAGGCGCACGAGCTGCGGGCGGCCGGTGCCGAGGTGCTGCTCGCCGATCTGACGGACTTCCCGGCGTGGCTGGAGCGCTACGTGGCGGAAGGGGCCGAGGGGCCGGACGGGGCGGATGCCTCGGAGGTGGCTTCCGCCTGACGGCGCTGCGCGGCCGCAGAGCGGATCACTCCGGCCGCGGCGACCAGAAATCCGGCGCCCATCAGCATGCACAGCCAGTAGAAAGCGGACGGCAGCGGTTCGGTTCCGAGGAACAGCGGCGTCACCGTGGCGAGAGTGGCCACTGCGCCAACTAGGAACACGATCGCGCCGATTCGGACCAGTAGATCCCCGGCCTGGGGAGTTTCGTCAGACACCTGACCAGGGTAAGTCCGGGCCAGAAGCACCGCGGATCCACCCGGCTGCGTCTTGTCACCGGCCTTGGGACCATTAGCCTTGGTGCCGGCGGGTCCTGCGGCCCGCTGCATTGCTATCCGGACCGTTTTCTGCCGCAGAATTTCCCAGTATCCCAGCCCATTTTTTCCCACGAGTACGAGGACGAGGACAGACGTGCCTACCGGCAAGGTCAAGTGGTTCAACAGTGAGAAGGGCTTCGGCTTTCTCTCCCGCGATGACGGCGGTGACGTCTTCGTACACTCGTCGGTGCTGCCCGACGGCGTGGCGGCACTCAAGCCTGGCCAGCGCGTCGAATTCGGCGTCGTCGCCGGTCAGCGCGGCGACCAGGCGCTGACCGTGACCCTCCTCGACCCCGCACCTTCGGTGGCCGCGGCCCAGCGCCGCAAGCCCGATGAACTCGCCTCGATCGTCCAGGACCTCACCACCCTCCTGGAGAACGTCACCCAGCAGCTGGAACGCGGGCGTTACCCCGACAAGGTGCACGGCGCGAAGATCGCCGGCATGCTGCGCGCCGTCGCCGACCAGCTGGACGTCTGAGGCGAGCGGCCCCGTGGTGACGCGCCGGCCCGCCCGGCACCACTCACCTCACACGAAGCTCAGCGCATCGCGGCCGAGGGGCGGCACCAGCCCCTCGGCCGCGGCGCGGGTGAGCAGCCCGCGCACCGCGGCGTAGCCGTCCTCGCCGAGGGCGGCGGTGAACTCGTTGACGTACAGCCCGATGTGCTGGTCGGCGACCTTGGGGTCCATCTCCTGGGCGTGCTCCAGGACGTACGGCCGGGACGCCTCGGGATCGTCCCAGGCCATCAGGACCGAGCTGCGGATCGCCGCCGCGAGCGCGCGCAGCACCGGCGCGCCCAGCGACCGCTTGGCGATGATCGCGCCGAGCGGGATCGGCAGGCCGGTGGTGAGTTCCCAGTGCTCGCCCATGTCGGCCAGGCAGACCAGACCGTAGTTCTGGTACGTGAAGCGCGCCTCGTGAATGACCAGGCCCGCGTCGACCTTGCCGTCGCGCACCGCCGGCATGATCTCGTGGAACGGCAGCACCACGATCTCCCCGACGCCGCCCGGGACCTCGGCCGCGGCCCACAGCCGGAACAGCAGATAGGCGGTGGAGCGTTCACTGGGCACCGCGACCGTCTTGCCGGCCAGATCCGCGGCCGCGCCCTGCCGCCTGGTCAGCACCAGCGGGCCGCAGCCGCGCCCCAGCGCCCCGCCGCAGGGCAGCAGCGCATACTCCTGGAGCACCCACGGCAGCACCGCGTACGACACCTTCAGCACATCGAACTCACCGCGCTCGGCCATGCCGTTGGTGATGTCGATGTCGGCGAAGGTGACCGCCAGCTCGGGCGCGTCCGGGACGCGGCCGTGCGCCAGGGCGTCGAAGACGAAGGTGTCGTTCGGGCACGGCGAGTACGCGATGTTCAGCGGCCGGGTCACGGGGTCCTCCTCAGGGACGGTGCGACTCACCGGCCGCCCGGGCGGCGGCCGTCAGGGCTCCGGGAAGCGTACGGAAGGCGTCGGTCAGGGCGGCCAGGGCGGCGCCGATGCGCCAGGCGCCGCGGTCCCGGGGGCCGACGGCGTTGGAGATCGTACGGAGCTCCAGCACCGGCACCCCGTGCGCGGCGGCCGCCTCGGCGACCCCGAACCCCTCCATCGCCTCGGCGAGCACACCCGGGTGACGCGCCGCCAGCTCGGCGGTGCGGGCCGCGCTGCCGGTGACCGTCGAGACGGTGACGACGGGGCCGGTGGCCGCACCGGCCGCCGCGGCGACGGCCTTGACCAGCGCCTCCTCGGGGCGGTGCAGCACCCTGCCGAAGCCGAGTTCGGTGACCGGCGCGAAGCCGTCGGGGGTCTCGGCACCCAGGTCGGCCGCGACGATCGCGTCCGCGACCACCACCGACCCCACGGGCGCCCCGGAGGAGGCTGCCCCCGGCCGACCATGGTCGGGGCCGGGCGGGAAGCCGCCGCCGATCCCGGCCGAGACGACCAGGTCGTACGGCGCTCCGCCGAGCGCGGCGGCGGTCAGCGCGGTGGCCGTGCCGGCGGCCGCGGCGGCCGGGCCGACACCGGCGGCCAGCACATCGAGCGCCACCGGCGGGCCGGATACCCGCCGCAGCGGGTATCCGCCCGGCAGCGTCGTCCCGTCGCAGGACGGAGCCGCGGCACACACCGCGTCGCGTTCGGCGGCCACCGCCGTGACGACCAGGACCCGCATCGGACGGCCCTCCGGCTCAGTTCTCCTGCTTCAGCGTGAAGTGCCACATGGCCTTGGGGCCTTCGCCCGCGTTCAGCTCCGCGACCTGGAGCGTGACGTCCTTGCTGTACGTGGTCTGCCCGGTCTGCGGGTTCTGCTGCATGAAGAGCGTGTCCGCGTCGAAGCTGCGGTACGTCTGCTTGCTGGGCTCGCGCATGACGGGGCCGGCACCGATGACGATCCAGCCGGACTTGGCGACCTGGGGGTCGACGCCGATGCGCACCTTCTCACCGGGGTGCACGGTGATCGTCTTCTCGCCCTTCTTGGTCAGGCAGGCGGAGATGGCCTTCTTGGAGAGGACCTTGCCGTCTCCGTTGCAGCCGGGGGTGGCTTCGGCCTGCACCGTCGTCGACCCGACGGTCACGGTCGAGAGCGCGGTCGGCTTCTCGCAGGCGGAGAGGGTGATGAGACCCAGGGACACGGCACCGATGGCGGCAGCGGCACGGCGGCCCTTGCCCCAGGAGATCAACGCAGCGGTCATACGGGCAGGCTATCGGGCCCCCCGGCACACGCCACGCCCGGGTACGGCGTGCCGCGTGCCCGCGGGAAGTCAGGCCACCCGGGGGGTCGCCGTACCGCCGTGCCGGGCCGCGCTCAGCAGTCCCCGTACCGCCACCCCCACCCCCAGCATCACCAGCCCCGCGGCCACCGCCATCCCCAGCGTGCCGATCAGCGGCAGCGAGATCCCGACCGCCCCGCCCACCACCCAGGACATCTGCAGCGCCGTCTCGGACCGGGCGAACGCCGAGGTCCGCACCTCCTCCGGCACATCGCGCTGGATCATCGCGTCCAGCGACAGCTTCGCCAGCGCCTGGCACAGCCCCGCGACGGCCGCTGCGGCGGTGACCACGACCACCGCCACCACCTGGTAGAACACCGCCGCCAGCACCGTCGCGCAGAGCGCCAGCCCCAGCACCCCCGCGATGATCGCCTCCGGCCCGCGGGCCTTCAGCCAGGCACCGACCGCCGTCCCCAGCGCATTGCCGGCACCGGCCGCCACCGCCACCAGCCCGAGCGAGGCCGCCTCCCCAAGCCCGCCCAGCGGCTGGTCCCGCAACAGGAAGGCCAGGAAGAACGTCAGGAAACCGGAGAGCGCCCGCAGACAGGCATTGGCCTGGAGCCCGTGCAGCACCGACGGCCCGACGGTGCGCAGTCCGGGCTTGCGCGCACCGCCCGCCGCGGCCCGCGCCGACGCCTCCCGGGACGTCAGCCGGGCCCGGCCCTCGCCCTTCGCCGAGTCGACCTTGTGCGGCAGCGAGAACGACAGGAACGTACCGGTCGCAAACACGACGAACGCCCCGTACAGCGGCCAGGCCGGCCCGAGCAGATGCAGCCCGGCACCGATCGGCGCCGCCGCCCCGGTCGCCAGCAACCCCGCCAGCGTCACCCGCGAATTGGCCTTGACCAGCGAAATCCGCGGCGGCAGCAGCCGCGGCACCACCGCACTGCGAATCACGCCGTACGCCTTCGACGCCACCAGCACCCCCAGCGCCGCCGGATACAGCTGCAGACCGCCGGTCGCCACCGCGCCCGACATCGTCAGCGCCAGCAGCGCCCGCGCCAGCATCGAGCCCGCCATCGCCGCCCGCCGGCCGTGCGGCACCCGGTCCAGCAGCGGCCCGATCACCGGCGCGAGCAGCGCGAACGGGGCCAGGGTCACCGCCAGATACAGCGCCACCCGGCCCCGCGCCTCGTTCGTCGGCACCGAGAAGAACACCGTCGAGGCCAGCGCGACCGTGATCATCATGTCGCCGGCGGAGTTCACCGCATGCAGTTCGATCAGCTTGCCCAGACCCGATTCGCCCGCGCCGTGCGCATGCGTGGCGCGCCGCAGCCCGCGTGCCGCGCCCGTGAACGGACGGTGCAGCGCCCGGCCGAGGGCCCGGCCGGCGCGGCGTGCCCGGCCGCCCCCGTATCCGCTCCGCGTCGAGGCGCGGGACCCCCCGGACGACGTCCGTGCTGACTTCCGTGAGGCCCTCGACACCTTCGACACCCTTGCGGCAGTCACCCGGCCATAGTGCCCCAACTCGCCCACGAGGGGGCACTTTCTCAGTGCTGGCGCGCGGGGCGCACCGGCCCGCGGACGGCGCTGCGGACATTCGCCACTCCCGCCGAGGGGTCGTACACCGCTGAAGGGGTAGCGTGTGTAGCGCGCCACCGGCGGTCGTTTTTGGCCGCGTGCCTCCTCGCGATCCCGCAGAATGGGATGTGAGAGGTGCGCTCGACCGAAACGACCGGGCGCGGACGTCGACGCGGTCCCCAGGTCCGCTCCGCCCGCCCCGGTACCGCCGGTCGTCCGGACAGGACAAGGACAGCTCCGGCTGGCGCGCTCGTGAGACTGGCGTAGAAGAGAGAATCGATTCTTGTGAGTGCTGCGATGCGAAGCCGTACCCCTGACCGCCTGTGCGCCGAGGCGGTCGACCTTGCCCGGGCGGCGGCGGAGGAAGCCGCGCTGCCCGGAATGGTCGGCGACCACATCGATGCCGTCGCCGACGGAGACCGCGTCGTCACCCACCTCTTCGCCTGCAACGAGCCGGGCTACCGCGGCTGGCGCTGGGCCGTGACGGTCGCCCGGGCCTCCCGTGCCAAGATCGTCACGCTCGACGAGACGGTCCTGCTGCCCGGCCCCGACGCGCTGCTCGCGCCGGAGTGGGTGCCGTGGAGCGAGCGGCTTCGCCCCGGCGACATGGGCCCCGGCGACCTGCTGCCCACCGAGGCCGACGACCTGCGGCTGGAGGCCGGCTTCTCCGGTGAGGACGTCCCCCCGCCGAACTCCGCCGTCGCGGAGGGCATGGCCGCCGAGGTCGCGGACACCGAGGAGGCCCCCGTCCTGCCCGGCTCGCCCGCGATCCAGCCCGCCCCCGACCGCGGCGGCATCGCGTCCCTCGCCGAGGAACTGGGCATGCGCCGCGCCCGGGTCCTGTCCCGCTACGGCCTGCACAGCGCCGCCGACCGCTGGGAAGAGGCCTACGGAGCCAAGACCCCCATGGCCCAGGCGGCCCCCGCCACCTGCATGACCTGCGGTTTCCTCACCCCGCTCACCGGCTCCCTGCGCCAGGCCTTCGGCGTCTGCGCCAATGAGTTCGCCCCCGCCGACGGCCGGGTCGTCTCCCTCGCGTACGGCTGCGGGGCGCACTCCGAGGCCGCCGTCATGCCGAAGCCGCCGCGGCCGGCCGCGCCGGTGGTCGACGAGACGGTGGTCGAGCCGCTGGCGTTGCGTCCCGAGCGGGACGGGGGCTCGGTGGAGGAGGCCGGGCCGGCGGAGGAGCTTGGCCACAGCTGAGCGCTTGTTGCCTGGCGGCCCGGCGTACGTAGTCGGCTGCGGCGCCGTGCCTCGTCTGTTGTTTTTCGCCTTCGGCGGGGTGGGGTGTTTCGGCGGGGGCCGCTGAGTGTGTGTGGTGGGTGCCGGTGGTGGGCCTCCGGGGCCTGTGGTGTGGACTGCTTCGCTTTACGTCCACAACACAGGCCCCTCCGGCCCACCACCTCCCGCCCGGATGGCGACCCCCGCCCGGTGGGGGAAAAGGTGACAAACCAGCAGCTCGGCCGCGTCCCACTCGGGCCCAGCTTCTGGTCTGAGTACCTCCGGCCGGTCTTCGTATCCCGGCTGGTCTGCTGCTCTTCGTCATCCGGTGCGCTTCTGGTTTGTTGTCTTTCTTCTGCACCCCCACCGGGGTGGGGGTGCAGCTACTGAGCCCCACCCCACCACCACTTCCGCTCCCGCCGAAGGCGGGGAACGAACCACAGAACGGACACGGCGGGAAACCCGGCAACGTGGGGCGATACCGTCGGCCGCACCGACATACGAGGGAGACGGACAGTGACAGCTACGTCCTGGGTGCGAGGCGCGGCCGGAGATCCGTTCGGGACGGGCCGGCTCCGGCGTGGGGTGCTGGATGCCTGGGCCGCGTCGCCCGCCCGGTTCCGGGAGGATGCCAACGCCGAGGAGGACCTCGCGCTCGGCGGCTACCGTGACCGGCTCGTCGTGGAGCTGGCGCAGAACGCGGCGGACGCGGCGGCCCGGGCCGGTGTCCCCGGCCGGCTCCGGCTGACCCTGCACGCGGCCGACCGCGATGCCCCCGCCGTGCTCGTCGCGTCCAACACCGGTGCCCCGCTGGACGCGACCGGCGTCGAGTCGCTGTCGACGCTGCGGGCCTCCGCGAAGCGGGAGGCCAGTGTGGCGGCCGGTGCGGTCGGCCGCTTCGGTGTGGGCTTCGCCGCGGTGCTGTCCGTGAGTGACGAGCCGGCGCTGGTGGGCCGTACGGGAGGCGTGCGCTGGTCGCTGGCCGAGGCCCGGGCGATGGCGGAAGAGGTGGCGGCGCACAGCCCCGGCCTGGGCGGGGAGCTGCGACGCCGGGACGGGCACGTCCCGCTGCTGCGGCTGCCGTTGCCCGCGGAGGGCGGGGCGCCCGAGGGGTACGACACGGCCGTCGTGCTGCCGCTGCGGGACGTCGCGGCGCAGGATCTCGCCGAGCGACTGCTGGCGGGGATCGATGCCGCGCTGCTGCTGACGCTGCCGGGGCTGGCCGAGGTCGTGGTCGAGACCCCGGAGGGCGTACGGGAGTTGCGGCGCCGGCAGGACGGTCCGTACGTCCTGATCGAGGACAGCGCGCGGGGCGCCACCCGGTGGCGGGTGGCGAGCGACGGTGGTCCGCTGGACCCGGCGCTGCTGGCGGACCGGCCGGTCGAGGAGCGGCTGCGGCCGGTCTGGTCGGTGACCTGGGCGGTGCCGGTGGACGACGCGGGCGCACCGGCCCGGCCGGGGACGGCGCCGGTCGTCCATGCGCCGACGCCGACGGACGAGCCGCTGGGCCTGCCCGCGCTGCTGATCGCCTCGTTCCCGCTGGAGCCGACCCGACGGCACGTCGCGCCGGGCCCGCTCGCGGACTTCCTGGTGGGCCGGGCGGCCGCGGCCTACGCGTCGCTGCTGGGCGAGTGGCAGCCGGTTTCGGTCGGCACCCTCGACCTGGTGCCCGGGCCGCTGGGCAAGGGCGGTCTGGACGGTGAGCTGCGCCGCCAGGTGCTGGAGCTGCTGCCGCGGGTGCGGTTCCTGCCGAGCGCGGGCGCGCCGCGCGACGGTGTGCGGGCCGAGCCCGAGGCGCCGGCGGTGGGCGAGTGGGACGAGGGCGACGGCGGCGTGGACCGCTATGTGCTGCGGCCGGTGGACGCCGAGCTGGTGGAGGGCGCGGGCGCGGCGACCGTCGGGGTGCTGGCCGAGCTGTTCCCGAGCCTGCTGCCGGCCGGCCTCGAACGCCGTCCGGAACTGCGGGCGTTGGGCGTGGCCCGGGTACCGCTCGGCGAGATGGTCGACCGGCTGGCGGGCGTCGAACGCTCGCCCGGCTGGTGGTGGCGGCTCTACGATGCGCTGGCCGGTACCGACCCGGACCGGCTCAGCGGGCTGCCGGTGCCGCTGGCGGGCACGGCGGGCCAGGGCCCCGGCGGGGTGCAGGGCACCGTACGGACCACGATCGGGCCGCGTCAGGTGCTGCTGCCGCAGCCCACCGCCGGTCCCGACGAGGACGCCGCGGCACGGCACCGCACGCTGGCCCGGCTGGGGCTGAAGGTCGCCCACCCCGATGCGGTGCACCCGCTGCTGGAGAAGCTGGGCGCCACCCCGGCCGCCCCGCGCGCCGTGCTGACCACGCCCCAGGTGCGGGCGGCCGTCGCGAACTCGCTGGACGCGGACGAGGACGCGTACGACGTCTTCGCCGACGAGCCGGGCGGGGCCCCGTTGGGCGCCGAGGAGCTCGCCGAGACGGTGCTCGGCCTGGTCCGGGACGCCAACCTCGCGCCGGGCGACGAGCCCTGGCTGGGGGCACTCGCGCTGCCCGACGAGGACGGTGAGCTGGCGCCCGCCGGCGAACTGGTGTACCCGGGCAGCGACTTCGAGCGGGTCATCCGCGAAGGTGAACTCGCCGCCTGCGACGGGGAGTTGGCCGACCGGTGGGGCGAGCAGCCGCTGACGGCCGTGGGCGTCATGGCCGCCTTCGCGCTCGTCCGGGCCACCGATGTCGTGCTCGACCCGGACGAAATGGAGCCGCGGGACGGGGACTTCGCCGAGCCGGACGACGTCGGCCTGCTGGACGCGGTGGACGTGTGGTGCGAGGACATCCTCGACGCGCTGCCGGAGACCGCCGTACCGCCGGTGGTGACCGAACTCGTCGCGGTCCGCGACCTCGACCTGGTCGACGACGACGCCTGGCCCCAGGTACTGGCGATGCTGTCCCAGCCGCCGCTGCGCGACGCCCTGACCGCGCCCGTCCGGGTCCTGCTCCCGGACGGCACCACCGAGTCCGTCCGCCCCTACACCGCCTGGTGGCTGCGCGGACACCCGGTGCTGGACGGGCGCCGGCCCGCCGGTCTGCGGTCGGCCGGCGGTGACCCGCTGCTGGCCGGGCTGTACGAGTCCGCGGACGCGGGGGAGGTCGATGCGCAGGTCCTGCGGGCGCTCGGCGTACGCACCTCGGTGTCCGCGCTCCTGGACGAGCCGGGCGGCGCGGCGGAGCTGCTCTCCCGGCTCGCCGACCCGGACCTGCCCGTCGGCACCGCCCAACTGCACGCCCTCTACGGCATGCTGGCCGGCCTGGACCCCGATCAGGTGACCCTGCCCGACGAGCTGCGCGCCGTGGTCGACCGCGAGGTCCGGGTGGTGGACGCGGCCGACGCGGTGGTCGCCGACGCACCGGATCTGCTGCCGCTCGCCCGTGACCTGGCCCTGCTCCCGGTACGCCCGAGCCGCGCCGCTGCGCTGACGGAGCTGCTCCAGGTACCGCGGCTGAGCGAGGCGCTCGCCGCCGCGGTGCGCTCGGAGGGCGTACGCCACGAGGTGCCGGAGGTCGTACGGGTCCTGCTCGGCGCCACCACCCCCGAGGCGTACGTGGAGCACGAGGAACTGCTCGTCGACGGCCCCGACGGCCCCACCGAACTGGACTGGCGCCGGACCCCGGACGGCACCGTGCACGCCGCGACCCTGGAGGGCGTGGCGGCGGGCCTGGCCTGGGCCGCCGGCCAGTGGCCCCGCCGCTTCGAGGTCGCGGCCCTCCTGGAGGACCCGGAACGGGGCGAGGAGCTGGCCCGGGCGCGTTGGTTCGACTGAGGGAGCGGGGCCGGAGCCGGGGCCGGGCGTGGGGCCGGGGGTGGGACCGGTCCCGTCGCGCGGTGCGTCCGCGGGTGCGACGGGGGCCGGGGTGCGTCGTGTGTACGGCCGCACTCCGTGGCGCCGCACGCCAGGCCAGGGAGATGATGCCGCCCATGCCTCTCGCGATCACGCCCGCCCTGACCGCCGGATCCCTCTCGGCCGTGCCGCAGCCTTCTCTCCCCTCACCCGGCGGCGAGTTGCTGTTGCGCCCCTGGGAGCCGGCCGACGGCCCCGTCCTGCAAGCCGCCTACCAGGACCAAGAGATCCGGCGCTGGCACATGCGCCATGTGACGTCCCCGGCGGAAGCGCGGGAGTGGATCGCGGCCGCCCATCGTTCCTGGCGGCAGGAGCGGGACGCCCAGTGGGCCATCACCCGGGCCGCCGGCGGCGAGATCCTCGGCCGGGCGGGCCTGCGCCGGATGGATCTGGACCATGGCGAAGCCGAGTGCGCGTACTGGGTCCTGCCGCACGCCCGCGGCACCGGCGTCGCCCCGCGCGCCCTCGCCACGCTGGCCGCCTGGGCTCTGGACGAGGCCGGCTTCCACCGTCTCGAACTCGCCCACTCGACCGCCAACGAGCCCTCCTGCCGGGTCGCCGCCAAGTCCGGCTTCCTCCTGGAGGGCACCCGCCGCAGTGCCCATCTACAACAGGACGGCTGGCATGACATGCACCTTCATGCCCGGGTCCAGGGCGACGCCTGACCGGGAGCCGGTGGTGCGTCGTGCGTTGGCGCTGTCCCTCAGGTGCCGAACCGGCCGTCCTTATGGCTGTCCAGCTGGAGAGCCCACATCGAGGACGACATGCCAGGCTACCGCTGCGGGCAGGTGTAATCAGGGCGCACCCGATGCGGACTGCAGGCGATCAGATTGACCGAGAGAAACCGCCCGCCGCTCACCCACCACCCCCCGACCCGGTCCTCCCCGGCAGCCAGGGCCCGCACGGTCTCCTCGTACGACGGATCCGGCACCGACGAACCGACGAACAGGTGGGCGTGCCGGGTGAGTTGCTCCTCGTACCAGTCGGCCCCTTCCTTCGGCTCGACGAATGTCCCCTCCATCCGCGAGGCCGGCTTCAGCAGCCAGTCCGCACACTCCAGCGGCATCACCTGCGCGGAAGGGAACTCCGGGTGCCCCGGCCGCCGGTGCGCATCCCCCGGCTTGACGAGGACATCGCCGCTGCCGAGCCAGATGTAGGCATGATGGTGGGGTCCGGTCATCTCTCTCCCTGCTGCGAATACCGTGCTTGCACTGCTCCGAACGGGCGGCCCTCGCCCGGGTCAGGGAACGGGGGCCGTCCGGCTTCACGGCCTACTGGCGGCCACACCCCTGTCCGTCGCCGCAGCCGCCGTTGGGATTGCCGTCCTGGTTGTCGTCCTCGTCACCGCCGTACTTGACCGGGGCGAGGTGGTATCGCATGGTCATCTCCTCGGGTGCTCAGTCGGCGCACGGTCGGTCCGCGCGTCGTCGTGCACGTGCGAGGGCCCTTCGTCCTTGTGTGGGCCCACCCGCTCCGGCCGTGTCCTGGCAGGGAATGGCGGCCGGGGCGGGGGTTTTTGCGACTGCCCGCTCCCGTTTACGGCTCAGCGGGGTGCGTCATCCGATGCCGGACGATCAGGACGTTGAAGTCGGTCACCTTGCTGGGGTCCCGGTCCGCTTCGGCCTGCTTTCGGTCGCGGTCAAGGTCTTTGCATGTGGGGCAGCGGTGCTCTACCGGGACTCGCCCCAGCGCCACGAACCGCAGCTCAGATGACGCGTCGTCGCCTTGAGGCGATGGTGTGATCCCGCCAGAGGCCAGAGCAGCGTCCGAGAATTCAGCCACTTCGATGGGATCGGTCCCATGCTGCTGTTCCGGTGTGGTCATGGACGGGACGCTAAGGACAGGCAGGGTGGCGCTGCCAGGAAAGTTTCTCGAAGTTTCGCGCACCGTGACCAGGATTTCTCTATTCTTCTTACGCAGCTGGGAGCACCCTGTACCGCCGGGCTTCGAGCCCCTGAATGCTGGACGAGTCAGTCCGAACGAAGGGGCACGACCATGAGGCGACTGCGCTTCAACGGCACCGGAAGCGGCGGCGACGG
Source organism: Streptomyces sp. TM32 (assembly GCF_004122755.1). Lineage (NCBI taxonomy): Bacteria > Bacillati > Actinomycetota > Actinomycetes > Kitasatosporales > Streptomycetaceae > Streptomyces > Streptomyces sp. TM32. The sequence goes on along the minus strand of NZ_SDIG01000099.1, from coordinate 7,554 downwards.
ATGCCCGTCCGTCCATGAGGACCTGGACACGGGCGAGATCATCGTGCACGGCCCGCCGCTCACCGACCCTCGCGACATCACTCAGCTCCAGCACCTGTCCAAGGGCGAGACGGCGATCGTCTTACCCCGTACGTTGCTGGTGGACTTCGGCCCGAAGGAGGCTACCCGCGTGCCACGCATCATTGACCTGGTCGAATTCGGTCGGCTCTTCACCACCTTCAAGCACACGGCGTGGCGGCTGGAGACTCGGCGTCGCTATGCCAGCGATGAAGGCACCGAAACGTACGCCCAGTTCACCCGGGGCGAGCCCGTGGTGTGGGACGGCGTGGACTCGGAATGGTGCGCCAAGCGAAGGGAGCAGTCCGCCCTCGGCAAGCGCTTCGAGCGAGTCCGCATCGTCGACAGCCCTCCGACGGCCGGCCAGCTCTACCTGCTCGACAACGCGAAGCGGAACAGCGCCGTGGGCGAAGACATTCGCAACCTCTCGCGTGCCGACGCCGAGCAACTCCAGCTGCCGGAAGAAGACTTCTGGATCTTCGACTCCCGACTCGTTGCCCTGCTCAACTTCGACGACTCGGACAACCTGATCGACGTCGAGCTGATCACCGAACCGGCCGCCGTCAACCGCTACGCCCAGGCGCGTGACGCCGCGTGGCATTACGCCGTCCCGTATCAGCAGTTCGCGGAAGCGACAGCCGCAGCGCAACGGTGACAATGGCTCGGTGAGCACTGACTTCCAGCAGGCGCGAGAAGCCTTGGGCGACCGACTCAGGGAACTGCGCCACTCATGCCCTGAAGGTCGGCTCACCGGAGCCCAACTTGCCGAACGGCTGCACTGGCCACACTCCAAGATCAGCAAACTGGAGAACGGGCGGCAGACCGCCACCGCCGATGACCTGCGAGCCTGGGCAGAGGCCACGAGCCAACCGGAAGTGGCAGAAGAATTGACTTCCCGGGTGGCTGCCCTGGAGTCCCAGGTGCGCTCGTGGCGCCGACAACTCGCTTCGGGGCACAGAGCCGTACAGGACACCCATAATGCGGAACATTTGCGGACTTCCGTCTTCCATGTATGGCAAGGGGCCATGGTCGTGGGTCAGCTTCAGACAGCTGAATACGCACGGCACATCTTCACGCGCTATGCCACCTTGCACGAGTCTCCCCGCGACACCGAAGACGCGGTTCGAGCACGCCTGCGGAGGCAAGAAGGTCTGTACAAGACCGGGAAGAAGTACCGGATCCTCATGTGGGAGGCGGCGCTGCACGCTCTGGTTTGCCCGCCCTCAGTGCTCGCCGCTCAGCTCGACCGGCTCGCGGGTGTTATCGGCCTCGACACCGTCGAACTGGGGATTGTGCCCTTCAGTGCACCACTGAAGATCCCGCCGGCCAACGGGTTTTGGGTGCTGGATGAGCGGATCGCGATCGTTGAGGACTGGCACGCGGAGCTGTGGCTGGACGACGCACAGAGCATCGCCACATACATGAAGGTCTGGAACACCCTTCAGAAATCTGCGGTCTATGGCTCCAAGGCGCAGAACGTAATAAACGGGGCTCGCCGAGCCCTCAACGCTCACTGATTCCATGCAAATCAGAGAGCTCGCGCAACGGCTGAATGAAGCCAAGGAGGCCACCACGTGACTACTCTCATCGACCTGAACGATTTCCGGAAGCTTTTCAGGACTTTTGAACACTCGGCATGGCGTCTGGAGACCCGCCGTGGTTATGCCTCCGACCGCGAGACCGAAACCTACGTGAGTTCGTCGAGACGGGCACAGTGACGTGGGATCTCGAAAACGAGTGGTGCAGGAACATGCAGGCACAGACGGCAGCGGGCAAGCGCGTCGGCCGGGTCCGCAACGTCGACAACCCACCGACCACCGGCCAGCTGTACCTGCTCAACAATGCGAAGCGGAATGCAGCCACAGGCGAGGATGCGCAATCTGTGGCGCGCCGACGCTGAGCGGCTCCAACTACCCGCCGATGACTTCTGGATCTTCGACTCACGGCTCATTGCCCTCTTGCATTTCAACGAGGAAGACACGCTCCTCCACGCCGAATTGATTACGGAACCCGCGAAAGTGATGCGGTACGCCCAGGTACGCGACGCCGCGCTTCATCACTCCGTGCCCTTCGAGCAGGTGGCGGCTCTGGTGGCCGAAGCCCAGAGCGATCCATCACCGCGGAGCATGGAATGAAGTGCGGAAGGCACTCCGGGAGCCGGCCGTCCACGACACCGAGGCGCTGAACGTTGTCAACAGAGCCCGACGGTCACTCCGTTCCCCATAGCGGCCATTACTGAGTACACAGGGAGCACGCAATGTCGCAGTCACCAAACGCAGAGTCGACGTACACCGAGTGGCGCCACCAGCTACGCGACGGGCTGAAGCCACTCCAGGACAGCTTGGTGCCGTTATTCCACGAGACCCTGTTCCGCATCTACTCTTCGACCCTCATGCCGGGCCTGCTGCAGACCGAGGGCTACGCGGCAGGAGTGCTGCGCAGCGTCGCCAACTTCCCGGACCTCCCCTTCGACGACAGCGCGGAGGCCGCTCGGGCCAGGGTCGAGCGGTCCAGAATCCTCCACGAACCGGGGCATGAATTCGTCCTGCTCGTCGAGGAACCTGTGCTGTATCACCAGATTCCAGAACCGGAGTCGATGGCTGCCCAGCTGGAATATCTGGTGACCGCCAGCGCCTTGCCCGCGGTATCATTCGGAATCATTCCGCTGGACACTCGCGAGCGGGAACAATGGCCGCAAGAGACGTTTCACGTGTACGATGAGAGCCTCGTCTCGGTGGAACTGGTCTCGGCCGAGGTAAAAATTACCCAGCCCCCGGAAATCGCCCTGTATCTACAGATGTTCGAGCAGCTGCGCAGCATGGCCGTGTACGGCGCGGAGGCGCGGGCGCTCATCATGAAGGCGCTTGAGGCCTTGCGCTGAGGCTGCGAATGACGGCACCTTCCCCGGGCCGGGAGGTAGTCCGGATAACGTGCCGTTGTTTGCGTGCGTCTGTCACCAGGCTGGGGCCGGGGGACTCAGTGGGCCGCGAGATCGTCCCTCTTGAGCGTTTGCATCAACGAGCCCCAAGCGCCTGCGCCGAGGACGATGTGTGGGCCGGCGGGGTCCTTGCTGTCACGTACGATGCGGCCCCCGTCAGCAGTGTGAGCCACCTCTACGCAGTCTCCCTCTTGACCCGAGTACGACGACTTGCGAAATGGGCTGACCATCTCAGGCTTCACGATCCCTCTCCCCTGTGCTGCGGACCGCCGTCAAGGATCTGCCGGAGACGCTCGGCGGACTCATCAGGCGACAGTGCCGCCGAGCGTAGCTGATCGAACACGTTGACATACAGGGACAGATCCTCGGGCGCCTCCACGACATTGGTATTGGCCGGATTTTCCAGCGTCACTGCCTCCACGTTCGCTTCCACTCCGAACGAGAAAGCCACGAAGGCGCCCGACATTCCGGCGATCAGGCTTTCAGCTATCGGCAGGAGCTGAAGCGTGATGTTCTGTCGCTGGCTCACCTCAAGGAGATGTGTCAACTGGCCAGTGCGCTCATGGCGCTCGCAGGTCAGCGCAGTCACGGCAGGTTCCCAAATGATCGCCGTGAAGTGCGTGTCGCCTTCCTCAACCCTGCGCTGCCGCTCCTGTCGTAGGGACGGTTCCTCGGTCGACCTCGGCGGCTGTACGTCGTACTCGCCGGGACGGGTCCTGAGCTGGGTCCGGATGCGGGCAGAGCGCGCCCGGATGGCCGGAGCCGTACCGCGCCCTCCCCTAAGGCCCCGCGCGTGCGGGAGGCAGCATGACGCGCGGGACGGCATCGACGCTCCTCACGCCCGGCTACTGGTGCGAGCGGTTCGTGTATCGGTCCGTGCACGTGGATTACCTGCCCGTGGAACAGCTAACCGCCCGGGTCACGCTAAGCCTTGTTCAAATAAGCGAGGACCGCCCGCACGCGGCGGTTGCTGTTGTCGTCGTCGGTCAGGCCGAGCTTGGCGAACAGCGTGGTGGTGTACTTGCTGATGGTGCCTTCGCTGAGGAAGAGGCGGTGGCCGATCGCCTGGTTGGACAGGCCCTCGGCCATGAGGGCCAGTACGGAGTGTTCGCGTTCGGTGAGCCGGTCGAGGCTCTGGTTCGGGGAGCCGGTGGACAGGAGTTTCGCGATGACGGCCGGGTCCATGGCGGTGCCCCCGGCCGCGACGCGTTCCAGGGCGTCGAGGAATTGGTCGGCGTCGAACACGCTCTCCTTGAGGAGGTAGCCGACGCCGCCGGAGCCGTCGGCCAGGAGCTCCCGGGCGTACAGCTGCTCGACGTGCTGGGAGAGGATGAGGACCGGCAGGCCGGGCATATCGCTGCGGGCGGCGAGGGCCGCCCGCAGGCCCTCGTCCGACTGTTTCGGCGGCATGCGGACGTCGATGACGGACACATCCGGGCGCCAGGTCCGCAGGGCCTCCAGCGTCTCGGGGCCGGTGGCCGCCGTCGCCACCACCTGGTGCCCGCACGCCTCGATCAGGCGGACCATCCCGTCGCGCAGGAGGTAGAGGTCTTCGGCTACGACGATTCGCATGGCACCGCCATCGTGACACGGGTCGGGCCGCCCGAGGGGCTGGTGAATTCCACGGTGCCGTCAAAGACCGTGAGGCGGCGGCGCAGGCCGTCGAGTCCGCCGCCGGGCCGGACGTCGGCGCCGCCCCGGCCGTCGTCCTCGACCGCGACGACCAGGCCGGCGTCGTCCCGGGTGAGGGAGATGCGTGCCCGGGATGCCTGGGCGTGCCGGACCGCGTTGGTCAGCAGTTCGGCGACGCCGAAGTAGACAGCGGACTCGATCGGCGGATCCAGGCGCAAGGGGGCGTCGGCGGTGACGGCCACGTCCAGCGGGCTGTCCAGGGCGAGCGCGCGGACGGCGTCGACGAGCCCCCGCTCGTTCAGCACCGGCGGGCTGATCCCCCGGACCAGCTCGCGCATCTCGGCCAGCGAGGCGGCGGCGCCGGCCCGCGCCTCCCGCAGTAGCGCTCTGGCCTGGTCGGGGTCGGTCTGCATCAGCTTCTCCGCGGTCGCCAGGGCGAGCCCGAGCGCCACCAGGCGGGCCTGCGCCCCATCATGCAGGTCACGCTCGATCCGGCGGATCTCGGCGGCCTGCGCGATCGTCGTGTCCGCGCGCTGGGCGGTCAACTCGTCGATACGGTCGGCCAGTTCCATGGCGGGCGACGGGCGCAGGAAGCGGACGGACACCGGCCGGAGGGGCCGCCAGGCGTACGGGGCGGAGGCGACGGCCCACACCAGGCCGAGCGCCCCGACGACGCGTGCGACCGGCTCCGGCCGGCCGAGCCCGAGGACCGCCGCGGCCAGCCCGGCCGGCGGGAGGGCGGCGACCACGCCCGCGGTGAGCGGCGCGACCGCCGTGAACCGCAGGTCGCGCCAGTTGGCGGGGTCGCGCCACCGGAGGCGCCACTTCTGGTCCAGGAGGGCGTCGCGGCTGGTCCGTTCGTAGCTGAAGCCGTTCCACCAGTACCCGGTGGACATCCGCATCACCGGCCCGGCCTGCCGGTATCCGGCGGGGATGACGGTGGCCGTCCACCTCGCGACGAGGAAGCGGACCAGCCGGCAGACCGGGCGGGACAGGGTGAGCGTGCCGACGGTCACCAACACGCACGGGGCCACCCACGACCACGGGTTGCCCGCGCCCCACCAGATCCCCAGTGCCACGGCGGCGGCCCACACGGCAGGGGTCAGCATGCTGACGGCCACCACGACGCACGCCCGTATGAACCCCACGGCGCACGCCCGTATGAACCCCACGGCGCACGGCCGTATGAACCCCACGGCGGCGCGTGCCCACCACGAACCCAGCTGTCTCATGGTCCTCTTCCCCCTCGCTTGCCGTTCGGTGCTTTCACTGTGCACCGCGCTGAGCCCGCTGCTGCCCTGGTCAGCCGGGGAGTGGGGCTGGCCCCACCGAGCCGTGGGCCCAGGCCGATACCGCGTCGGGCGAGCGCTTCATAGCGTCGCTGAGCATGGAAACTCATACGGACACCACGACCCATATGGACACCACGACCCGTACGGACATCACGACCCGTACGGACACCACGACCCATACGCACCTCACGGCCGGTGTCGATCGCCTCGAATCTCCGCACACCCGGCAGGCCTTCGGGACGGTGCGGGCTCTCGTCGGCGCGTACGGCGTGCTCGGCGCCGGCGTCCTCGTCACCGTCGCCGTCCTCGCGATGACCGGGCACGCAGTGACCTCGTTCATGTGGGGCCGGTCGGCAGGGGTGTTCGCGAGCGCCGCCGTCACCTACTGGCTGACCGGCCGCGCCGCGCACGGAGCGCGCTGGGCCTACCTGCGGGTGCGGATCATCTCGATGGTCATGCCTCCCGCGATCGTTGCCATCGACGTGCTCCCCGGCACCCTGCCGGCGTGGTTCATCCTGCTCCAGTCCACCTGCGCGCTCGCCATCGGCGCAGCGGCCCTCCCTCTCAACGGGGCCCGGCTGCGCGCCGCGTTCGCCAAGGCGCAGTGAGCGGGCGCGGTGCGCCCGGCTCCCCCCAGCCCGGCCCTCACCCCCCGGCCGATTCGTCCTCCCCAAGCGCCTCCGCCAGTACCTCCGCGAGGTGACGTCCCGGCCGGTCGCCCAGCTGATCGAGCTGGGTACGGCAGGAGAACCCGTCCGCGAGGACCTCCGTCCCCTCGGGGGCTTCCCTTACGGCGGGCAGCAACTGGTCCTCGGCGCAGGCCACCGACACCTCGTAGTGGCCGCGTTCGAAGCCGAAGTTGCCGGCCAGGCCACAGCAGCCGCCGGTCAACGAGCCGGTGAGGCCGGCGCGTGCGCGCAACCGGCGGTCGGCGGCGTCGCCCAGGACCGCGTGCTGGTGGCAGTGGGTCTGGCCGGCGACGGGGCGGTCGAGGCGTGGGGGCTGCCAGTCGGGGGCCAGTTCCTCCAGGGCCTGGGCGAAGGTCCGTACGGAGGTGGCCAGTCGGGCCGCCCGGGGGTCGTCGGGGAGCAGTTCGGGCAGGTCCGTACGGAGGGCGGCGGCGCAGCTGGGTTCGAGGACGACCAGGGGGCGGCCGTCCCGGAGGAGGGGGGCGAGCACGTCCACCGTGCGGCGCATGACGGCGCGGGCCTGGTCGAGCTGGCCGGTGGAGACGTAGGTCAGGCCGCAGCAGAGCGGGCGGTGGCGGCGCGGGAGGAGCGCGGCGGGGCCCGTGCGCGGGGGTGCGGTCGGCGGGAGGAGGGGGCGCAGGCCGGCCGCTTCCAGGACGCGGACGGCGGAGCGGCCGACCTCGGGGGAGAGGTGGTTGGTGAAGGTGTCGGGCCAGAGGACGACCGTACGGCCGGCGGCGGGGTGCGGGGCTCCGGTGGTCCGGCGCCGGTGCCACCACCAGTGGGTGAAGGTCTCGGTCGCCAGGGTGGGGATGGGGCGCTCGGGGGCGATCCCGCCGAGGCGCTTGCCGACGGCGGCCAGGGGCGTACGGGCCAGGCTGCTGCACGAGATGCTCTCCGGCGAGGTGATCACGGACGGCTGGCAGTCGCCGGAGGTACGCGACGC
>NZ_SDIG01000098.1:0-23655 GCF_004122755.1 Streptomyces sp. TM32 | reverse complement strand
CCGCACGGGCCGGCCCGGCGCGGTCGTCAGCTTCGACAAGATCCTCAAGTGGCGGGAGGGGGCGGCGCTTCCGATGGCGTCGTGAGCGGCCGGGTGGGGGAAGTGGGCCCTGACCAATGGCGGTTCCGAGCACGTCCCGAACGCCGCACGGACCAAGGGGAGTTCAGGGAACCATCGGGCGGCCGGCCCATCGGCAGACCGGGCGAGCCCGGGTGCACGACGCCGCCTGACTCCCGCATCCGGGGCGAGCCGGCACCACACCGACCCGCCCCTGGCCGCTCATACCGGCCTGAGCCTCAAGGGCAGGCAGCAGCCGCCTCATTCATCGGTCGCTGAACCTCTCGACGGCTTCCTTGCTGAGCGGTGTGAAGAGGTTGACGACATTGCCGTCGGGATCACGGAACAGCAGGGAACGGTTCCCCCAGGGCATCGTGGTCGGCTCCTGAATCCACTCGCTGACCAGCGGCTTCAGCCGTTCATACGCGGCGTCGGCGTCCTCGACGCGGAACTCGATGATGACGGAGTGGTTGTCGGCAGCGGCCCCGAACTCCAGCGTCGTCTTCGCTTGGATGGCGAGGGCGCCGGACGGCAGGGGCAGCTCGGCGAAGACAGGTGCGGGGCGCACCGCCGAGACGCCTGTGACCTGCTCATAAAACCGTGTCAGGCGCTCTACGTCGTCGGTGATCACGCGAATCGACACGAAGTCCACCACATTCTCCTTGCAATAGTGACTCATGGAAAAGTGCTCAATAGGGAGGAATGTGACCTTCCCCCGATGTCTACGACAGTAGAGAGCCATGAGGACAGGATTTGTCCTCATGAGGAGAGGGGCGGTGTGACAACCGCTCCCGGAGCGAGGAGGGGAACGAGCGCTACCGCCCCCCCGTCTGCTGTCTACTGTCTGCTGCCGGCTGTTCGTGCAGTGCGGGCGGTCAGGCCCGTCCGCCCTGCGGACGGTCAGCCCGTGTGCGGTGCCGCCGTGGCCCGTCCCGTCCGCAGGGCCAGCCGTCGCACCCGGCGCCAGTTCATCGGCGGCAGACCGCGCGGCACCCCGGGGCGGTGACGGGGCAACCGTACGCGCAGCGCCCGGGGTTCGATCCGGCAGTGGACGGGGGTGGGCAGGGTGACGGCCTCGCCGTCGACGCCGGCCTGGATGACGGGGGCGTCCGCGTCGACGACGACGTCCCGGGCGGACAGCGAGGTCAGGCCGGGACCGTTGCGGCCGCGCAGCATCCAGGCCGCCTGCGCCGCGTTGTCGACCTTGACGCCCAGCATCCCCAGGACGCCGGAGTCCAGCCGCTCCCGCAGGCCCAGGCCCGCCGGATCGTCCATGCGGTAGGGGTTGTTGCTCACCAGGACGGCCTGCGGCCCGTCGACGGCGGTGTCGTCCGCGCGGACCGCAAGGTGCGGACCGCTGTGGTGGGTCAGCAGATCCGGCAGCATCTCCAGGGTCGTACGGGCCTTGTCCGCGCGGTACGCCGGGCTCTGCACGACCGCCGCGTAGGCGCCGAAGGAGGCGTTGTTGACGAAGATGCGGTCCCCGGCGAAGCCCAGATCGACGCGCCGTTCGACGCCGTCGGTCAGCGCCTCCAGACACGTCGAGGGGTCCTCGCGGTCGAGGCCGAGGTCCATGGCGAAGTGGTTGCGGGTCCCGGCGGAGATCACCATGAAGGGCACACCGCGCTCCGCCGCCACGCCCGCGACCAGCGCCTGAGTGCCGTCACCGCCCGCGACCCCGAGCAGATCGGCGCCGTCGTCGACGGCCCGCCGGGCCAGTTCGGTCACGTCCCGGGGATGCGCGGGGTCCAGCACGCAGACCTCGGCGCCGAGCGCCTCGGCCTTGTCCACCAGTCCGAACGTCCCGACCTTCCCGCCGCCCGACCGCGGGTTCATGATCAGGAAAGGGTGTGCGGGGGGTGTGGCGACGGGCTCCGGCCGGCCCGCCGGGCCGGTCTGCGCCGCCAGCGCGGCCCGGCCGGTGGAGACGGCCAGCGCCCACAGGACGACCGACACGAGCACGACCCAGAGCAGCCCGGCGATCACGTAGAGCACGAGGACGGCGAGCGGGGCGGCCACCGTGAGCACGAGGCCGAGCACCCGCGCCGGGCCCCTGCGCGAGAGCAGCCACCACAGGCCGACCGCCGCGACGGCCAGTCCCGCCGCCCCCAGGCCCACCAGCGCGATGCTCTGCAGCCCGGCGAAGCCCAGCAGCACCAGCACCGCCGCCGCTGCCGCCGTCAGCGCCAGGCGCGCCGTCCAGCGTCCGTCCATCCGACCCACCTCCCGTCCGCGCCCCGCGCGAGCGCGCGGGGACACCGCGGTGCGGTCCCTTCCAGCGTCCACCGGCGCGGCCAGGAGCACATCCGGGGCGCGGGGCGGTTGCGGTGGGTGAGCGGCACGCCGCCGGGCGGACGTCCGGAGGCGGGGCCCGGAGCCAGGGGCGGGCAACGGCTGAGGCGGACGACCGGAGACGGTTGCATGCCGTGCCGGTGGCGAGGTGTCAAACCGGGCGAACGCGGGCAGTCGGGAAACTGACTGAAAATCACCCTTGAGCGAGGTGGGCAGCGCGGTCTCGCGGTGGGAGGACCTCCCCCGCGGCGTCCCCTGTCCCGGCGAGACCAGCGCGCACCTGATTAACGCGAAGTTGCTCGCATTAATCTTTCTCGGACAATACTTGGCGTGATCCCGCACTGCAATACGGAGCCGTCGTGACGACAGCGCACCACGCCCCGGGCGAGACCCGGCCCGGCGGGCGCACCGCCCGCACCCGCAAGGCCGTATTGACCGCCGTCTTCGAAGAGTTGGGCGAGAACGGGTTCGGCGGGCTGACCATGGAGAAGGTCGCTTCGCGCTCGGGAATCCACCTGGCCACGGTCTACCGCCGCTGGCGCTGCATCGAGGGTCTGATCTGCGAGTTGCTGACCGAGGTCGGCTCCGAGGTGCCGCTGCCGGACTCCGGGACCCTCTCCGGGGACCTGCGGGCGCTGGCCCGCTCGATAGCCGCCTTGTACGGGGAGGGGCGGGTCCGCCGCCTGATCGAGGCGGTGGTCTCCGCCGCGGCCCGCGACGGGCAGGTGGCCTCGGTGCTGCGGACCTTCTTCGACGAGCGGCTGGCGCTGGCCGGCCGGATGGTGCAACGGGCCGTCGACCGCGGCGAACTGCCCGCGAACACCGACCCGGTACAGATGATGTCGGCGCTCGGCGCGCCCTTCTACTACCGGATCCTGATCGCCCGCCGCCCCGTCGACCGGGACCTCGCGGACTCCGCCGCCACCGCCGTCCGGGCGGCCGCCCACGCCGGCGCCTACACGAAGAAGGACGGCGGCCCCGCCAACGGCACGTCCCCCGGCGGCTGAGGCCACCGGGGGACGTACGAGGCGTGCCGCGGGGCTACTTGCCGAGCAGGCCGGCCATCCAGGCCTCGACCTCGTCCGAGCGCCGCGGCAGCCCGGCCGACAGATTGCGGTTGCCGTCGTCCGTCACGAGGATGTCGTCCTCGATCCGGACGCCGATGCCGCGGTACTCCTCAGGCACCGTCAGATCGTCAGCCTGGAAGTACAGACCGGGCTCGACGGTCAGCACCATGCCCGGCGCCAGCGTGCCGTTGACGTACGTCTCGGTGCGGGCCGCGGCGCAGTCGTGGACGTCCAGGCCGAGCATGTGGCCGGTGCCGTGCAGGGTCCAGCGGCGCTGCAGCCCCAGCTCCAGCACCCGCTCGACCGGGCCCTCCAGCAGGCCCCACTCGACCAGCTTCTCGGCGAGGACCCGCTGCGCCGCGTCGTGGAAGTCGCGGAAGGCCGCCCCCGGCTTGACCGCGGCGATGCCGGCCTCCTGGGCCTCGTACACCGCGTCGTAGATCGTGCGCTGGAGGTCGGTGTAGCGGCCGTTGATCGGCAGGGTGCGGGTGACGTCCGCGGTGTAGAGGGTGGTGGTCTCCACGCCGGCGTCCAGCAGGAGCAGATCGCCGGAGCGGACCGCGCCGTCGTTGCGGACCCAGTGCAGCGTGGTGGCGTGCGGGCCGGCGGCGCAGATCGAGCCGTAGCCGACGTCGTTGCCCTCCACGCGGGCGCGCAGGAAGAACGTGCCCTCGATGTAGCGCTCGCTGGTCGCCTCGGCCTTGTCCAGGACCTTCACGACGTCCTCGAAGCCGCGCACCGTGGAGTCGACGGCCTTCTGCAGCTCGCCGATCTCGAACTCGTCCTTGACCACGCGCGCTTCGGAGAGGTACACCCGCAGCTCTTCGTCGCGCTCGGCGGTGACCTTGTCGGCCAGTGCGCCCTCGATGCCGGCGTCATGGCCGCGCACCACCCGCACCGGACCGGTGGCTTCCTTGAGCGCCTCGGTCAGCTCGCGCACGTCCTTGCAGGGCATGCCGAGCAGCGCCTCGGCCTCGGTCAGGCTGTGGCGCCGGCCGACCCACAGCTCGCCCATGCCGTTCAGCCAGAACTCGCCGTTCTCCCGGTCGGAGCGGGGCAGCCGGTAGAGCGTCGCCTCGTGGGTGTCCCCGCGGGGCTCCAGGACCAGGACGCTGTCGTCGGTCTGGTCGCCGGTGAGGTAGACGTACTCCGTCGAGGCACGGAAGGCGTACTCGGTGTCGTTGGAACGGGTCTTCAGATTGCCCGCCGGGACCACCAGGCGCTCGCCGGGGAAGCGCGCGGACAGCGCGGCGCGGCGCCGGGCGGCGTTCGGGGCCTGCTCGATGGGCTGCAGATCGCGCAGCTCGGTGTCGGCCCAGCCGCTCTTCATGTTGTCCGCGAGCTCATCGGAGACGGCCGGGTAGAGGCCGTTCTTCCGCTGCTTGATCGGCTGCTCGTGCTCGTCCGGGGTCTCCGGCGTGAGCTCGTCGGTCACGGTGCCTCCTCTAAAGACTGAACCGCCTTCCATCGTATGTGCGGATCGAAAGCGGTCCAGGGGCAGAAAGGTGTGACCTCTCCGGCAGTCCGGTCATACGGTGCATCCGTGCCGCGGGCCGGGCTACTCCTCGAAGTACACCGCGAGGAGCACGACGTCCTCCTCCGACGACGGATCGTCCAGGCCCTGCGGCAGCATCGTGCGCACGATGTGGTCGACGACCGCCTCGGGATCATGGCGGATCGCCCCGGGGACGCCGGTGGCGGCCGCGTGCAGCCGGGTGAAGGCGCGGTCCATGGACTCGCCGGTGCGCTGGAGCAGCCCGTCGCTGTAGAGCAGTACGGTCTCGCCGCCGGCCGGTTCGATCTCCACGCTGGGCGCCTCCCAGCAGGCCAGCATGCCCAGCGGCGCGGACAGCGAGGTCTCCACGAACTCGGTCCGCGTCTCGCCGAGGACCAGCGGCGGACAGTGGCCGGCCCCGGCCAGCACCAGCTTGCGGGGCAGGCGCGCACTCCCCCAGCCCTCGCCGGCGAGGTCGTCCTCCATGTCCTCCATGTCCTCCGGGTACGGGGGAGGGCCGGTGAGGCCGTCCGGCACCGGGAGGTCGGGCGGCCCGCCGGGCGCCGGCTCGGTGTAGGCGAACAGCGCGGTGGCGCTGCGGGCCGGCTCGGTCAGCCGGAGCAGCAGTTCGAGATCGGAGAGGACGGCGACCGGATCCTCGCCCTCCATGACGGCGTAGGCGCGCAGGGACGCCCGCAGCCGCCCCATGGCGGCCACCGCGCTCGGCCCGGAGCCGGTCACCGAGCCGACCGCCAGGCCCAGTGCGCCGTCGGGCAGCGGCAGCGCGTCGTACCAGTCGCCGCCGCCGCGCGGGCCGGTGCTGTGCCGCACCGCCAGGCGTACGCCGGGGATCCGCGGCAGCCGGTGCGGCAGCAGCTCCTCGCGGAGGGTCTCGGTGGCCTGCCGGCTGCGGTGGAGTTCCAGGAGACGGGCGAGGTGTTCGGCGGCGTGCGCGCGGTAGAGGCCCACGAGGTGGCGCTGCCGTTCGGTGGGCTCGGCCGGTTCGTCATAGAGCCAGACCGCGGCGCCGGTACGGCCGATGGGCTCGGCGGTGAGCGGGACCGCATAGCTGGCGGCGTACCCGAGACGGGCGGCGACCTCCCGCAGGCGGGGGTCGAGGCCCTTCTCCCCCGGGATGTCGGGTTCGGAGATCTCGGTGCAGGCCGCCACCGCCGCGCTCCTGCGGGGGTCGGGGGCGCGGCTCGTGCCGGGGGCCGGGACGTCGTCGCCGCAGGCGCCCCGCTCCGGGAGGCCGTCCAGTATCCGCGCGTACGACAGGGCGCGGCGCGGGACGGTCTCGATGTGGCCGATCTCGGCGTGGCCGAGGCCGAGGCCGACGGTGGTCTCCGGGCCGAGGCCGTCGGCCGGTGCGAGCACGACCAGGCCGCGGCGGGCACCGACCAGGGCGGCGCCGCCCCGCAGCAGCTCGCGCAGGGCCTCCTCCAGCGTGCGGGTGTGCGCGAGCCGTTCGGTCAGGTCGTGCAGGGTGCTGAGGTCGGAGATCCAGCCGGCCAGCCGGTCTTGGACGGCGGTGAGTTGAGCGATGCCGGAGAGGTCGGGGGCCGTGCCGGTGACGCCGGCTGACGAGGCGTCGGAACCGGGGTCCCCAGGGGTACCCGGCGAGCCCTCGGACAGGGCGCCGCAGGCGGGATCCGCGGAGGCATTCGCCGCGTGGGGGGCGACAGTGTGCGCGGGAGCGGGAAGAGCTGGTTCGATTCCAGCCACTTTCGGTACGTGAGGGGCGCTCATGGCCGACGGCTATCGTCGCGCCGGGTGTGACCCCAGGTCAGGCCGCCTTTTGCCAAAGAGCGCGGCATATTGTCGAGTGATGTGGGGCGGTGCAGTGGGCTGCTCAAATCCCTCAATAGCATCGCAAACCCCCATGTCATGCTGCTCCGCTATCAATGCCTCCAGATGTACACGCATCAACGATGTGATGTCCAGCACTGTCCCTATGGGGTTTGTGGTGTCAGCGAGGTCTGGAGATTGGCCTGAAAAGAGCCCCCTGAGCGTCAATTTGAGGTCGACTGACGGCGATCAGCAGCGCGTCATCACCACAGTGGCGGGTACGTACTCGGAAAGGTGCGGGGCCAGTTGGGGCCGCACCGGAACCCTCCGGCGGGCACCGGCGTCTCATACGCCGACGACCGCTACGCACTCCCAAGCGGCGGGGACTGCACGACCCAAGCGCAAGCGCCATGCGCGCGCCACCCCCCGCCACGTTCCACGCTCGGCGTACGGCGTGATGCGCTGCCTTGTACACGCGGTGACCAGTACTCCACGTGGCGTGATCGATGCGCGATCGACCCCGGGCGGCACGGCCGGGCCGCAGGAAACGTCACACAACGGCATCAAGCGGCACGGCGAAACGATGGCGAACCGGAAGCAGTGCCATGTAGTGCGATGGACATAGCCCTCGGCGTTAACGGAAAGGAACGAGCGCTCATGCGCGAGATCCTCGGAAGGCGACGCAAGCTCCTGTTCCGGCGCGGCGGAAGGTCGGCGCTGCTCGGTGCGGCGCTCCAGTGCGCCACCGAGTGGCAGTGGCCCGTACTTCCCGGAGTGGGCCTCAGGTCCGGCGGCCGGCAGCCGGCCGGTGTCCGGCTCGGCCTCGGCGAGCGGCCCGCCCCTCGGTGCAACTGCCCCGACCCCGACTGTGTGGTGCCCGGTGCGCACCCCTTCGACCCCGGCCTGCTGGCCGCCACCACCGATGCCCGGATGCTGCGGTGGTGGTGGACCAACCGCCCCGATGCCCCGCTGGTGCTGGCCACCGGCGGCCGCGCGCCCTGTGCGGTGAGCCTGCCCGCCGTCGCCGGCGCCCGCGCCCTGGCGGCCCTGGACCACTTCGGTGTACGCCTCGGCCCCGTGGTGGCCACGCCCACCCGCTGGTCGCTGCTCGTATCGCCGTACGACCTCGCGGAGTTGGGTGAGCTGCTGCACTCCCAGGACTGGGTGCCCAGCTCGCTGCGGTTCCACGGGGAGGGCGGTTATGTGGTGCTTCCTCCCTCGCCGGTCGGGGCCGGCCAGGTCCGCTGGGAGCGGCCGCCGGCCTCCCCCAAACTCTCCACTCGGTTCGAGCGGGGGGGACGCCCATCCTCGGCCGCGCCCTGGCTGCCGAAGGTGGTCACGATCGTGGACGCCCTGGTCACGGCGAGCACCAGCACCCCCGACGGCGGCAGCCGGCTCGCGTACTGACGCCGCGCCGCGGCCCGGCGCCCGTGGTGTGCGGGCGGTGTCACCCACCGCCCGCCCTCACCTCACCCGTACGGGTGTGACCGCCCCCGATCCCGCCCGGAAACGGGCTTCGGGTGTCCTGGGGCACCCCCGCCGGCCGATAGGTTCGCACCACCGTCAAGCCGTCGTCGGCGGCATCTCAATCGCAGGTGGGGGCCATGCAGCGTGCGCAAAAACTCCGCTTGACCGGGCTCGCCGGGGCGGCAGTGCTCGCCCTCCTCGTGCCGCTCGGGGTGGCGATGGCCGGTCCGGCCGGCCGCCCGGCTCCGGGGGCGCGGTCCGGGGCAGCGTTCACGTCCGAAAACAGCCCTTCGACCGAAACGGGAAACGCGGTCGATAGCGGGCTCAATCAGGGCAAGAGCCCGGTCCGTGGCGTCGGCTCCCCAAGCTCCGGCAGCGCCCGCACGGGCCTCGCTGCCGGCCGCTTCCCCGGCCGCACCGCCCGCTGCGGCCCCGAACTCACCGTTCCCCGGGGCATCGAGGCCCAGACCTGCGTGCTCGGCCAGGCGGGCCGGACCCGGGCGCGTACGTACTACCGCAACCGCACCGGCGCCGCCCTGCGCGCCGCCCTCACGCTGCTGCGGCCGGACGGCGGGTCCGTCCAGGTGAACTGCGCGGTGCCGGCGGCCGATGTGCCGGGGGTGTGCGAGACACCGGCCGCTCCGACCCTGCATGCGGGAGGGCTGCCGTACGCCGCGGTGGCGGAGGTTTCCGACGCGGCGGGGGAGCGGCTGCTGCTGCGTTCCGGCAGCAACTCGCCCATGGAAGACAGTGGTTCGGACCTCTGACGGGACGGGCGCCGAGGGGGAAGGGCCGCCCATGGGGCCCGCGGCCGGGGCGTGGGCCACCGGCGTCCGGACCGGCGAAGCGGATCAATCGCCTCCGGACATGGAAGCGCCCGGTCGCTGGCGACGGGGGATGCACCAGCGACCGGGCTTTTAGAACCGTAACAAGAGATCGGCGGTTCGCAAATTCGATCGTGGAATTCCGGACGCCTATTTACCGGCAAGTACAGGCAGTTGTGACCGGTCTCACCCCCCGGTTTCCCGGAGGCGTCCGGTCCGCTTGGCTGGGGCCGGCCCGGTCAGCTCAGGGTGACCTGACGGTTGGTGAGACCGCCCCGCGCCCGGCGCTCCTCGGGGGTCAGCGGAGCGTCCGTGGCCAGGGCCTTGGCCAGCCGCTCGGCGAACGCCGCGGCGGGCTCGGCGACGTCGTCGGCGCTCATCGACGAGGGCAGGTCCCAGACCGGAACGACCAGGCCGTGGGCGCGGAACGAGCCCACCAGGCGGGTGTCGTCACCGAGCGCGGAGGCGCCCGCGACATGCAGCCGTGCGAGCGCGTCCAGCAGCTGCTCCTCGGGGTGCCCGGTGACCCAGCGAAGGTGGTTCTTGTCCGGGGCCTCGCACCAGTACGCGCCCTCCAGCCCGGGGATCCGCGACGTCGGGATGGCCGCCGCGTTGGCCCGCTCCAGCGAGGCGGCGACCTCGCCGGTGGCGTTCTCGGGGTTCTCCACCCAGAACTCGAATCCGGTGTGGACGGTCGGCTCAAAAGCCGCCTCCGGGTCGAGCAGGTCCTGCAGCCGCGGGCCGTCGGGCGCGGGCCGTCCGGCGGCGACCGGAGTGCCGGGCTCGGCGACCAGCGCGCGCTGGAGGGTGTCCGCAAGGTCGCGGCTCAGGTCGCCGGAGGCGGTGTCGTTCTGCAGGCCGAGCATGACCGCACCGTTGTCACGGCGCAGCGCGGGCCAGGCCATCGGCAGGACGGTCGCCAGCGTCACCGACGGGACCCCTTCCGGCAGTCCGCCCTTGAGCGTCAACTCGGCGGTGGCGGCGGGCACCAGCTCGCGCAGCGCCACCCAGTCGCACTCGCCGGGCAGCCCCTCGAACGGGCGCTGCACGAGTGTGGTGGCGGCATGCGCCGCGGCCCGCCCGTGACAGGCCTTGTACCGGCGGCCGGAGCCGCAGGGACAGGGCTCACGAGCGCCGACGACCGGCACCTCACCGTCCTTCATCTGCGGTGCTGCGGCCTGGGACTGGGGACGGCGCTTCTTGGCCATGGCGACGGTGTCTCCTGGTCGATCCTGGGCGTACGGACGCGTTTCGGCGCGAGCCTAGAGGATTGCGTACCCGGTCGCGTCCGGCTGGGCGCGCGGCCGTGTCCCGTGCCGGTGCGGCGGCACCTGGCGGGTCCGGCCCGGCCGCTACACCAGGTCGTCGAAGTCCGGGAAGCCCGGGCCCAGCGGATGCCCGGTGCGCACCGGCGCGCCGGCGGCGAGCGAGGGCGGCAGACCGGGCGTCAGGTCCACGCGCGTAGCGAACGCGTCATGGAGCGAGAGGGCCGCCCAGACCGTGACCTCGCCGACGGCGGTGTCGCGGACGCCCCAGTCCTTGGCGAGCGAGCGGATGATCGCCAGACCGCGGCCGCCGCGCGCCGTCACCGACGGAGTGGCCGGAAGCGGTCGGGTCGGGCCGCCGCCATCCGTGACCGCGACGGTCAGTTTGCCCTGGACGTCGATGCGCCAGGAGGCCCGGACGGATGCCGACGGGGTGTCACCCTGCCCGGCCGTTACGGAATCCGGTGTGCTGTTTTCGTATATCGGACGCGCATGGCGACACGAATTGCTCAACAGCTCCGAAAGAATAAGGACCGCGTCATCGACGACCGTGTCCTGAACTCCACTTGCCAACAGCTCTTCACGCATGCGCCGCCTGGCCATGCCCACACCCACTGGTCCATGGGGTACGGCCATGATCGACGACGTCGGCACCTCTTGTGCCACCACCAACGCCACCCCCGAGACCTCCTTTGCCCCACGCCACGGGATGAATGCCCCAATGGACTGGACCGGAAACCGGCCAAGCGACACTCGGTGACGCACTGGACATAATCGAATACGAGTCGAATGCGCCGGTGCACACCCTGTGAGGGCCTTTAGGTGAGGCCAAGCTGGATTCGTACCTGCTTGGGGCGATTTGTGATGACTGCTTCCACTCCCAATTCCTGGCACAGCTCGACATCGGCGGCGTCGTTGACGGTCCACACGTGGACCTGGTGGCCCGCGCGGTGTGCCTTGGCGACGTAGTCGGGGTGCGAGCGGAGGATCCGGATGCCGGGGCCCGCGATGCCGACGCCGGGAGGGAGCCGGCCGTCGCGGTGCCGAGGGGTGAGGAACTGCATCAGGTAGACCCCGGGGATGGCCGGTGCCGCGGCCCGGACGCGGTGCAGGGAGCGCGCCGAGAAGCTCATGACCCGGACCTGAGGTGTCCAGTCGGCGCGCATGGCCGGTTTCGTGTGCCCGAACCGGCCGAGCAGCTCGACCAGCCGCTCTTCCACCTGTCCGGCCCAGCGCGTCGGATGCTTGGTCTCGATGGCCAGCTCGACCCGGCGGTCCGCGTCGGCGACCAGCTCCAGCAGCCGCTCCAGCGTCAGGACGGCGGTCCGCTCGGGGTCCTCGTGCTGTCGGTCCGGCGCCTCGTTCGCGAACCCCTCGGCCTTCCAGGAACCGAAGTCGAGCATCGCGAGGTCGGCGAGCTCCAGGGCGGAGACCGAGCCGCGCCCGTTGGACGTGCGGTTCACCCGCCGGTCGTGTACGCAGACCAGATGGCCGTCGGCGGTCAGCCGGACGTCGCACTCCAGGGCGTCCGCACCGTCCTCGATCGCCTTGCGGTAGGCGGCCAGGGTGTGCTCCGGCGCGTCCTCCGAGGCACCCCGATGGGCTACGACGGACATGGCGGGACGATCCGGACGGGCGTCCTGGGCGGGGCGTACATAGGTCACCGCGTTATCGTGCCACCCACCACTGCCGGGCCGGCGGGTGCATTCCCCATGCCGCGGAACAGGGGACGCCGGTTTTGTCCGGGATAAAGGATGAGGGGACAGTCACAGTCTCGGCTTACGGTGCTCTGACGCGCAGTGGGTAAGGCTGGTACGGAGACTCGCCCGTGCCGTCCGGCCCGAACGGCCCCGGACGCACGGACCGGGTCTCGCGGACGGACGGGAGCTGCCCGACGGACCGGTGGGCCACGGCCCGCGCCCCCGGACCGGCGGACCGGGACTCGCCCGCATCGCCCGGATCCCGGATCCTGAATCCTGGAGTGCCGGGTTCCGCATTGCCGGCAGAGAGCTGATGGCCGGCATCGAGGAGCTGTACGACCCGGAGGGCCCGCAAGGCCCGCCGGCACGGAACAACCGCACCACCCGGCGGACCGCCCGGCCCGCCGGCAGGACAAGACCGGCACCCCAGGGTCCGGCCGACCCGCAAGCCCCGGAAGAAACGGCGCGCCCCAGGCATCAGACAGCTGAGGCATGAGGCACACCGGGCAGCTGCCCGCGGAGCCGTGGACGCCGACAGTCGTGAAGCTGAGGAGAGAGCTGTGAGCACCGAGAACGAGGGAGCCGCCGTCCCGTCGGAGGCCAAGCCGCCGGCCGGGCCGCAGCCGGACGGTGCCTCCGCCTCCGGCGCCCGGGCTCCCGGCGCCCCGCCGCCGGCCGCTCCCCCCGTGGCGCCCCCGCCGCCCGACTTCGCACCGGCCGCCGCCTCGTCCCAGGGCGGTGCCGGCTCCGGCGACCCGGGCCGCATGCCCCCGTACGACACCGGACACCCTCAGCAGCACGGCTACGGCCGCCCCGGCGACGAGCCCACCACCGAACAGACCGCCCAGTTCCCCCCGTACGGCACCGCCGCACACGGTGCCCCCGGAGCGGGCGGCGGCTGGGGCGGTCCCCCTTATGGCGGCGGTGGCGGCGGTGACCCCTGGGGCTTCACCGGGAACCCCGCTCCCAAGCGGCGCAACAGCGGTCTGATCGCGGCCGTCCTGGCGGCCGCGCTGGTCTTCGGCGGTGTCGGCGGCGGCGTCGGCTTCTGGCTCGCGGGCCGCAGCGACGACGCCTCGACGACGGTCTCCGCGCCCGGTGACCCCGGAGCGCTGAACCGCAAGCCCACCTCCGTCTCCGGGATAGCGCAGAAGGCGCTGCCGAGCGTCGTGACGATCGAGGCCCAGGGCGCCGGCGGCGAGGGCGGCACGGGAACCGGCTTCATCTACGACAAGCAGGGCCACATCCTCACCAACAACCACGTCGTCGCCGGTGCCGCCGGCGGCGGCAAGCTCACGGCGACGTTCTCCAACGGCAAGAAGTACGACGCCGAGGTCGTCGGCCACGCCCAGGGCTACGACGTCGCCGTGATCAAGCTCAAGAACCCCTCCGGCGCCCCGCTCAACCCCCTTCCGCTGGGCAAGTCCTCCCAGGTGCAGGTCGGCGACGCCACGATCGCCATCGGCGCGCCCTTCGGCCTGTCCGGCACCGTCACCACCGGCATCATCAGCGCCAAGGACCGCCCGGTGGCCTCCAGCGACGGCGGCGGCGCCAGCGCCTCGTACATGAGCGCGCTGCAGACGGACGCCTCGATAAACCCCGGTAACTCCGGCGGCCCGTTGATGGACGCCGCCGGCAACGTCATCGGCATCAACTCCGCCATCCAGTCGGCCGGCAACGGCGGCGGTCTGGGCGGCGAGTCCCAGCAGTCCGGCAGCATCGGCCTGGGCTTCGCGATCCCGATCGACCAGGCGAAGCGGGTGGCGCAGGACCTGATCAAGACGGGCAAGCCGGTCTATCCGCAGATCGGCGTCCAGGTCGCCATGCGGGACACCGGCAACGGCGCGACCATCGCCCGGACCGGCAACAACGGCTCCGACCCCGTCAGCCCGAACGGCCCGGCCGCCAAGGCAGGCCTCAAGCCCGGCGACACGATCACCAAGCTCGACGACACGGTGATCGACAGCGGCCCCACCCTCATCAGCGAGATCTGGCAGCACAAGCCCGGCGACGAGGTCACCCTCACCTACAAGCGAGGCGGCAAGGAGCACACCACCCGAGTCACCCTGGGGCAGCGCACGGGCGACAAGTGACGCGCTAGTCTGATCCCGCGACACCACACGCCCACGCGCACCGGTGCCGCGGGGAGGCTTGCCCGAGCGGCCTAAGGGAACAGTCTTGAAAACTGTCGTGGCGGCAACGTCACCGTGGGTTCAAATCCCACAGCCTCCGCAGAGGTCAGCGACTTAGCTGGTCAGAAGGGGTGTCCGAGGGGATCGGGCACCCCTTCTGCGTCCATCCTGTCTCACCCCGGTTCGCCTGTATCCCGGCGCTGACCAGGGCGTACGGGCCAGCGGCGGGCCAGAAATCCGAGGGTGGAAGGCACCCTCCTCACCCGCCCAGCTCCTGCTCGATCAAGGCGTTCGCTCGCGTCTGCGTTCCGTGCAGCACCTTGGCGTAGAAGCGGTAGAGCACAGCCACGCTGTGGCCGGCCCGCCGGGCAACCTCCACCGGGTCCACGCCCGCCTTGATCCACAGCGAGACGATCGCGTGCCTGAGGGAGTAGGGCACCGCCGCGAGCGGAGAGGAAGCTCCGTCGGGGTGAGCGCCTTCTCGCTAACGACCGGGGCGTACAGGCGTGCGCGGGCGAGGACTTGCGCGGCTACCCCTGCCCTGTGATGTACGAGGCCTCGGCCGGTCGGGGCCCGGCAGCCTCGCGAGAGGGTTCCAAGTTCCCGCGAAAAGGCTCTCCGTAGCAGCCCCGTGCAACCGTTCAAGCAAAGTCGCAGGTCAGAGGCCAGGAATGGGCATGGCGAGCACGAGAGGATTCGAGTCACCGCAGCGGCCCCGGCACATTCACGAGAACTCGAATCGGGCGCTGCCGCGGTGCAGTCTCCTCCCTGTCCGGGGGCGCCACCGGGCTACGGAAGAACGGGCTTGCGCGGCTAACCCCCCGTCAGCTCAAAGTCAGTGACTTCCATTCACCACGTGCTGCGGCACGCCGAAAATGAAGGTTTGCCATGTTCACCTCAAATTCCGCTCGTGACGCCGCCCAGTCGCAGGAGACGCAGCAGGCACCGTCGGCCGAGCCTGCCCCTGCCCGTTCGCGTACCGCCCTCGCCTGGGCGCAGCTGGGCTTCACCGCCGCATGCGTCGGCGCCGGCGCCGTCATCGGGCTCACGGGCCAGCCCCAGCTGGGCACCACCATCGCCGGCGCCCCCGCCGGGGTGGGGACGGTCACGCTGATCGTCAAGCGCTTCCGGTAGGCGCGGCGACCGCCGTCGGCCGGTCGGTCGGCGGCGGACATCATCAGCCGGGCCTGCGCCGGTCCAGTCGTCACCACACACCGTTGACCTCCGCTTGCGTGCACGTGGCCCGGGTGTCGGCGGGAACGTAAAAGCCGGTACCGCGAGGGCGGCACCGGCTTTTACGGCCCTCTGCGCGCCCGCAAGGGCCTGACCTACGCCCAGCTCGCCAGTCACACCGCCTACTCCACCACCGTGCTGCAACGCGCGGATTCAGGGACGACAGTGCCGAGCCTGCACCTGGCGCTGGCCCACGCCCGTGCCTGCGGGCTGAGTCCCGGCGAGGTCCGTCGCCTGTGGCAGGAAGCACGGCGCGAGGACTGTCGAATCCAAGCGCCGCACCCGGACCGGTCCGGCTCCACGGCTGGAGTTTGTCCGCGAGCCCGCGGAGCTGAGTGCTGCCCTGGTGGACCTGTGGGAAAGGAATGGTGCCCCGCCTGTGCGGACGATGGAGGCCCGCGCAGAAGCCGGTGGGATCTCGCGCTCCAGCGCCCATCGCATCGTCGGTCAGCAGATGATTCCGCGCTGCCACCAGCAGTTGCAGGCGTTCCTCGCGTCGTGCGAAGTGCCGGAAAACGGAGTGGCCGGCCTGGACCGGCGCCTGGAACAGGGCCTGGCAGCACCGTGAACGAGAACGCGAGAGGCTCCGTCGGCCCTCCCTGGCCGAGCGCGAGGCCGAGGTCGCTCCCGACGGTCGCTTCGCGCCCAGGTCGGCCGTCCTGACGCTGAAGTGGGAGGGGTTCGAGCCGCTGGAGCGGTTTCGAGGCTTCGGGCTGTCCTGGACCTGCCGCTGCATGGACTGTGCCTCGGTTCAACGAATCCGGCTGTCGGAGCTCCTCTTCAGCCAGGAATCCTGCGGGGTCTGCGCCAGACAACGGGACCCGCAGCAGTAGTCCGACCGCCTGCCACACCCCCGCGGGGGTGTGGCAGGCGGGAAAGCACCAGCCGGGCACCGGCCGGACGACCGTCATCCGGTGCGGCGGGGGCCCGGCCTCTTGGGACCGTTGGAAGGGTCTGCAGCACGGCTTTACTCCGCCACTACTGATCTACCCATCTTCACCCGGAGTTCTACTTGTCCGGGACAACAGCCATAGCCTCTACTTCGACCAGGTACTCCGGCTGAGCCAGAGCCTGCACCCCAATCCAGGAAGATGGAGGTGGGTTTTCCGATCCGAACGTGTCGACGAGGACACGACCGATCAGATCCGCCTCGTGACCAGACTCGAAATCAGGAAGGTAGAGCCGAAGGATCTGGATATCCTCCGGAGTACCTCCAACAGCTTCAAGAGCGATGAAGACATGCTTCAGCGCTTGGCGAAGCTGCGCTTCCCGCCCCACCGCCGTGACCTCGTGGTTACTGTCCCAGGCAACCTGGCCAGCAATATTGATGATCCTGCCGGGTGGGGAGACCGAGACCTGTGAAAACCCCCACGGCCTGCTGTCAAACAGCTCGTGCGGTTGAAATGTCGTACGCGGCATGGCTGGCTTCCTTGGCAATTAGGCAATTGATCAAGATGCGCTGCGCTGATACAAGGACGCAAAACAGAGTGATCCAAAAATCCGCGAGAACCGCACCGTAGGTCGCTACGGCGGCGCACTGCGACCTACGGACAGCATCGCGTATCAAGTATCAAATTGTCGTGAGTGGGCTGCGCTGTTCCCGTACAGCTGTCAGATGCTCGTGCGATCCACCTATACCCACGGTTCGTGGTGCCACGACCGTACTTGGTCGAGGAAGTTCGGGACGCGGGGGAGGAGATCGATGCCAGGGGGTGGGCGAGCCCGAAGACGGGGAAGAACTGGCCCTGGGTGTCGGCGTGCAGGGTGTCGGGCTTGGTGGCCGACTCATTCGCGAGCAGGTAGACGGCCTCCTCGGAGAGGGACTGCATCAGGGTCTGCGCCATCTTGCTCCTGACGGCATGGCTCCGGTAGGCGGACCGGGCGGATGCTCTTGGCGTACAGGGGCCGCCCGTCCGGGAGCCGGTAGCGCACTCGTTGGTCCGATGCACCGGCTGTGACGATGCGCCTTTCGGGGATGACCCCGAGGTGATCCACGACTTCCCGCATGGCTTCCAGTGACGCCCCGTCGTCTTCGAGCGATACCAGCATGCGCACGGCGACCGTCCGGCCGTGTCGCTCGATGATCCGTAGAACCCGCTCCACGTGGTTCCGGTCGGGGATCACGATGTACGCCGAGACCTTGATCCCGTGCGTGGTGGCGGCTTCGACCGTGTTGTCCAGCGCGGCCAACTTCCGTGCCGCCAACTTGGGGGTTCGCGAGGCGTGGTGCCTGGACGGCGGCCAGCTCTTCCGGAGTGGTGCCGAACATGGACCGGTTCACTCTGTCGAGTCCTGCGGCTGCACAGTCCGGCCATGCGGCTGCACCGTTCTCGCAGTTGGAGGGTGAGGCCGACCGTGAGACCGAGTCGTCGTGCGATGGTGATCAGGCCGGGAAGATCGGGGTGCAGCGTCGGCTCGCCGCCGGTGAAGTGGGCCTCGTTGGTCGGCAGGCTTCCGCGTACGGCTGCCAGCGCCAGGGCGAAGTCGGCGTCTGCGGTGATGCGCGCCGGGAGGAGGTCGGCGCCGTTGGTCTTGAGGTAGATCGAGACTCGACCTGAAGTTCCGGGGTGAATTGGTCGTGGTCCAACAGCAATTGGACACCCCCTATCTGTGGTCTGTGCCTCCCGGCTCATGACCCTGTACGCCAGGACGTTCCCCGGCTCCGACGGAGCGAAGGCCGTCTCGTGGTACCGGATGGCCGCCCGTTCGACAAAGCCGCCTCGGAGGAACAGACCTCGGACTACGCCGTGCCCTGGTGGCGCATGAACGTCTTCTGCTCCTCGCTGCTCGCCCGGCTGGCAGATGAGAAGGGTGCCGTAGAGGCCCAGGATCAGGTCCGTGCGGAGCTGCCGGCCTCAGCGGGATGTGACCAAGACCGGTACTTGGCCCCGCGCTGGGCAAGCCGCCCAGGTCGGCACGCTCCCACGATGCACAGGTAGCCCCAGCGAGGATCGTCGGTTGGTCCCGCTGAACGCCGGCGCGTCACGAGCACCACGAAGCATCTCCCATTGAGTGGGTGGTGAGCCTGCCCCGTGCCCCTCGTGAACGCGGCCGATCTCCCGCAGCAAGGAGGCTCACTGTCCAGGTCCGGAGCAATCACACATCGCAGGGCATTAAGTAATCCGATGTCGGGCATATCCTTCCAAGGCGCTGCGAGACTCGTGTAGGCGAACCGGGGGTCACGCGCCAGAGGCAAGTTCCGGGGCCCGCGGTACTTCAACCACGGAGGGGAAGCCAGATGGCGAACGAGCTCAAGTACGGCGACAAACTGGCCTTACAGAACGGGTACAACAACTGGGCCGGTGGCTACCTCGACACCAACTCCACAAGCAGCGCCGCAGGTGCCCTGTACAAGGTCTCGACCGCCCCGACCCCCACCCGCGGCCCCGGCACCGGCACGTGGCAGATCCTCTCGACCACCGGCAAGACCACGGGGCAGCTCGTCCAGAGCGGGGACGTGGTCTATCTCCGCAACCTGTACGGCAACGGCAGCTACCTGGACACCAACGGGGGAGCAAACACCGCCCAGCAGGCCGCCGGCGGCCGCTACGCCGTTACGACCTCCCCGAACCAGGACCGCGCTCCCGGTACTGGCCGGTGGCAGATCTTCGCCCAGACCTCCACGCCTACCGACAAGAACGTCCGCGCCGGTGACGTCCTCCTGCTGTGGAACCTCTACCTCGCCAACGGCGGCTTCCTGGAGACCGACGGCCTCGGCACAGAGTCAGGCTCCGCGTACTCCGTCTGCACCAACGTCTACTTCAACCGCGCCGCCGACGTCACCCTATGGAAGGCGTCCCTCGTGCCCTGACCCTTCGGCGCAGTGAGTTCCACCAAGCCCCCGACCTCCAGGATGAGGTTGGGGGCTATACGCACGTGCGGCAACCATAAACAGGACGGCCGCTGAAAGAAATAGCGGAGTTCCCCATTCTCGCCATGGATCTGCGTCTCCTTAAGGGAAAGAGATGCGACGGATGAGGTCAGAGAGAGTCTGAACGGCGGCGAAGTGCTTCTCGCTTTCCTGGAAGGCGTCGTATTGCTGCTTCCAGTGCTTCTTGGGCTGGGGACTTCGGTTCGGTTGTCGGGCCCCAGGCTGCGAGTGCGAGCGGCGACAAAGGCAATGGTGGCAGCGCGGCTTCGGCTCCTGTTCTGCACGGTCAGGACGGCCGGGCCGGTTTGGCATGGCCCATGGTCCTGTGCCCGGTCGCTGTGCACGCGCCGACGCGACCCAATTGCGCCCTGTCGTCCACAGTACGTTTGCGCTCACGCTCCACCACATGGGGGCGATTGAGGACACCAGCCAGAGCGTATGCCAGAGCTGCCGCACCGGCGGCCCAACCGTAAGGGAACGCGGCCGCGTCAGTCTCATGGCCGTGCTCTGCGATCCCTGTTGGAACGTCTACGCCAACCAACTCGCCATCGAGGAAGGCGCTACCGCCCGTCCCCAGGTCGCACCCGATCCGGATGACGTCACCCCGTACGAACCGCCGACCTGTCGCGATTGCGGGGCCGCGGTCAGGCCATACCCCACCAACTACGAGCGATGGGTCTACCTGGCCGGCGAAGACCTCCCCGCGAAGGACGTCGCGCCTTGTCATCGGTGGCGGCTGGAGACCATTCGTGGCCGGCATTCCAGCATCCCCGCCGAGATCGTGGCCGTGCGAATCCGCGGCATCGAGCCACTCCCCAGCGACCCCGTGCGCCCCGCACACAGGGCAGTGTGCCTGTGCCCGGAGGCTGTGCAGGAAGCCGAGCAGGAACGAGCCGCGGAACCCGAGTGAGGGGAAGCGGGGCCGCGTAGGAACTGGCGCCGAAGCCCACTGCCGACCAGCAGCGGTGGAAGAGGACTGCCGATCTCACCTCATCCTTCTGCGGCCAGCCGGTCGGGGGCCGTTTTTGTGCCCGGTCGCCGTCGGGCACGGATCCGGCACGGCCCCGGCAGGCGCAGAGGACCTGGCGGCCGACGGTCTACCGGGTCGTTTCCGTCCAGGTGACCGGTAGTTCGTGGACGCCGTAGATGTTCATGTCGGTTCTGAGTTTCACCTCGCCGGCGGGGATGGCGAGCTTGAGGGTCGGGAAGCGGCGTAGCAGTCCGTCGAAACCGGCGCGCATCTCGATGCGGGCCAGTTGTTGGCCGAGGCATTGGTGGATGCCGTGGCCGAAGGACAGATGGCCGCGGGCCTTGCGGTGGATGTCCAGGGTGTCGGGGTTCTCGAAGCGCTGGGGGTCGTGGTTGGCGGCCAGTAACGAGACGACGACGGTCGATCCCTTGCCGATGGTTTCGCCGCCGAGTTCGATGTCCTCCGTGGCGTAGCGATAGAAGGTGTCGGCAACGGAGAGGTAGCGCAGGAGTTCCTCGACGGCGCCGGGCAGCAGATCAGGGGCGGCGCGCAGTTCGGCCAGTTGCCCGGGGTGTTCCAGGAGCGCGAAGGTGCCCAGTGCCAGCATGTTGGCGGTGGTCTCGTGGCCCGCGAGCAGCAGCAGGAAGGCGACGCCGGTCAGCTCCTCGATGGTGAGGTCGTCGTGGCGGGCCAGGTCGGAGAGGATGTCTTCGCCGGGGGTGGCGCGTTTGCTCGTGACCAGTTCGGCAAGGTACGTGGTCAGAGCGCCGTACGCGGCCATCTTCTCTTCGAGCGTCACGTCCTTGACCATGAACTTGGCGGAGTTGACCTGGAAGGTTTCCCGGTCCGCGTAGGGGACACCGAGCAGTTCGCAGATCACCAGCGAGGGCACCGGCAGCGCGAACTCCTTGACCAGGTCGACCGGCGGGGTGAGGCGCGCCAGTTCGTCCAGTTGCCGCTCGGTGATGGCGATGATGTGCTCTTCGAGCAGCTTCATGCGTTTGACGGTGAAGGCACCGGTGAGCTTGCGCCGCAGCCGGGTGTGGTCCGGTGGGTCCATGGCGATGAACAGGCCCGGTATCTGTGGGGACGGTTCGGTGGCGACGGGCATGCCGGGGGTCTCGTACGGGACGTGGAGAACGCCGATGTCCTGGCGGGAGCTGAACCGGGTGTCGGCCATGAGCTGGCGGACCGCGTCGTAGCCGGTGACGAGCCAGCCCTCGTGACCGTCGGGGAAGACCAGGGGACTGACCGGGCGAGTCTCGCGCAGCCGGGTGATCTCGCGGGGCGGGTCGAAGGGGCCCGCATCGCGATCCATGGGGAGGCCGTGCGGGATGGGAGCCGTTTGAGTCATTGGAGGTCCTTGTGTGGCTGTTGTTGAGGTCGGAAGGCGGTGGGCGAGTGAGCGGCGGCTCTCGATCTCGTGGTGTGGCCATGGCATCTCGGCCAACCTCCGCTCAGATGCTGAAGTGGCTTGGGAATGAGGTGAGTTGAGGATGGGGTGTGGGGGGTGCGGGGGTGTTCAGGGCTTGGCGCGGAGGATGTCGATGTTGCCGTGGCGGGTACGGGCGCGGACCTCGACGGTGTCCTCGGCCTTCTCCGGGGACTCGGACGCGGTGAGGGTGTTGCGCACCTGCCCGAAGCCCGAGCTGACGTCGAGCCAGGCGGCCGTGCCCTCGCGGATACCGACCTCGATGGCACCGTAGGAGGTCTCCAACTGGACGGTGCCGCGTACCACTTCGGCCACGCGCAGGGTGCCGTTCGCGGTGGTCGCGGCGACCGAGCCCTCGGCGCGCGCGATGTCGATGTCGCCGTTGGCGCCGTTCACCCGCAGCTCCCCGGTCGCGGCGCCGACGGTCGTGGTGCCGTGCGAGTTCTTCAGGGTCGCGGGGCCGTCGATGAGGCCGACGCGCAGGCTGCCGGAGCTGGTGCTGATCTCCGCCTTGCCCTCGACGCGGTCCACGGTGATCGAGCCGTGGGACGCGGTCAGCTGCAGCGGCCCGGTCGTGTCCAGGCGTACATCGCCCGAGGAGGTCTTCACCCGGACCTCGCCGAGCCGGCCCTCGCCGAGCACCTGGGCCCAGGCGCCGGTCATGTCGACGCGCGAGCCGGTGGGCAGGTCGACCGTCACGTCCACGGTCCCGGTGCGCCCGAGCAGGTAGCGCTGCTTGGGCGTCCGGACGGTCAGGACGCCGCTCGCGTACGTCACCTCGGTCTGGTCGGCGGCCCGCACGTCCGGATCCCGCTGCGGGTCGCGGGGCCGCACCTCGACGACCGTGTCGCGGCGGTCGCCTGCGGTGAACTGGATGGAACCGGCCTCCACGTGCGCTGTGGCCGAGATCGGTTCGGGGGTGTCGAAAGAAGGCATGGCTGTCCCGTCCTCTTGGGTCTCATGGTCGTCCCCGCCGGTGGGGAGGGGACGTGATGTGGGTGAAGTGGGGCGGGTGTGCGGGCGCTGCTAGCGCACCCAGCCCTTGAAGTTCTGTCCGATGGAGTGGGCCTTCTCCGTCGTACGCGGCCGCGCGCCGCCCTCGACGGCGGCCGACACGGCGCGCACCAGCCACGCGTTGACCGAGAGGCCCTCGCGGTTCGCGGCCTCTTCGGCGCGCGCCTTGAGGTGGGCCGGCAGTCGCAGATTGACGCGGGCGGTGCCACCGTCGTCGTCCGTGGTGGGCGGCGCCGCGAGCGGTTCGGCGGGGGCGGCAGCTGCCTCCGGGTGGCCGTGGCCGCTGTCACCGGGCGGCAGTGTCACCACGAAGTCGGGGTCCAGCCCGCGCAGCCGTACGTCGACCGAGCCGGGGGCGAGCTCGCGGGTGATCTCGTCCATCGCGGCGGAGAGCACATTGAGCATGGTCAGACGGGTCGCCGACTCCAGGGGGGCGGTGAGCCGCTCGGCCAGCTCGCGGGCATCCTTCCCACCGGCTTCGGCGGCCACCGCGAGTTCGCGACGCAGGGTGTCGACATACGGAGTGAGGTCCATGGCGCCATGGTGGCATCAGTGTGGTGCCATGCGCAAGCGTGGATGGTGTCTTGTGGGGGACGGACTTGGTGGATAGCCGCGCTGACCTGGTAGAACGTGTAATAGGGCTGGCTGAGTCATTGTGGTGCCATGGGCGTGGCCGTCTGTGTTCGGGGGTAGTGGGTGGCGCTGGTTGGTGCCGGGTGGCGCCAAGCGGTGCCATCCGACGTCATGTGATGCCATGTGCTGCCATGAGTTCATGGCAGTTGTTGTTGGGTGCCTGTCCGGGCGTTGTGTGGGAAGTGGGGTGTGGTTGACGTGGGTGTGCGCAGGGCGGGGGCCGGGGGCGCGGGCCGGTTGGGTGCGGTGGTGGTGCGGCGGGCCGAAGGGCGGGATGCGCGGCGGCTCACTCGGCTGGTGCGCAGCTCGCGGGCGTATGAGGGGCGGTATGCCGCGATGGTTGAGGGATACCGGGTGGGGCCGGATTACATCGAGGCGCATCAGGTCTTTATGGCTGTGGCCATGGATGTGGGGG
>NZ_SDIG01000097.1:0-23732 GCF_004122755.1 Streptomyces sp. TM32 | reverse complement strand
GCCTACAGCCCACGCCTCGACGGCCCCCGCCGAGAAGAGACGTCCCGGCCCTACAACCCGCGCCTCGACGGCCCCCGCCGAGAAGAGACGTCCCGGCCCTACAACCCGCGCCTCGACGGCCCCCGCCGGGACGCCCCCACGACGCCTCCCGGCACCAACCGCCGCCCCGACGGCTCCCAGATCGTCCACGACCACACCCAGCACCCCGCCCCCGAACGCCCTCCGCACAACCCCCGCCTGGACGGCCCTCTCCCCCAGGACGCCCGTCCCGACGGCTCCCGTCCTGAGGACACGGGCCCCGAGGGGACACACCCGGACAGCACCCGCCCCGACCCATCGGGACCGGACGCCTCCCACCCGCGCAACGACGCCCCCACCACCGACCAGGCCTCGGCACCGCACCAGGACACGCCGCCGTACCCTGCCGACCCCGGTTACCAGCCACACCCCAACCAGCAGCCCCAGCACCCGAATTACCAGCAGCCGTACGCGCAGCAGCCAGCACCCCAGAACCCCTACGCGCAGCAGCCAGCACCTCAGAACCCCTACGCGCAGCAGCCGGCGCCGCAGAACCCGTACGCGCAGCCGCCCCAACAGCAGGCCCAGACGCCGTACACACAGCCGCAGCAGGCGCCGCAGCAACCCCACAACCAGCAGCCGCACCAGCAGGCCCCGCAGCAGCACGCCCAGCAGCATCCGGTGCAACATCCACACCAGCAGCCTCAGCACCACCAGAACCAACAGCACCCTCAGCAGGCCCAACACCAGCAGGCTCCGCCGCCGCCACACGTTCCTCAGCAGCAGTCCAACGGCCTCCCGGCCGACGCACCGCACTCCCTCAACCGGATCCGCCACGACCTCCAGGGCGGCCCCCAGGGCCTGCTTCCGGCCCGCGCCATCGACCAACAACTACTGGCCGATGCCGTACCACGCCACCCCGACGGCACCCCGGTCCGCCACCCGGACCCCTTCCAGCCCTGGGCGCAGCTCCAGAACGACGGCGGCCTCGTCATCCCCGGCCGCTCCAACAACTGCGTCGACTGCAGCCGTTCCTTCCTGGAGACCTGGTTCGGCAATCCGCAGGTGTCCGCCCCGCGTACCTGGGACACCAACCCCGACGGCAGCCTCGATCGCCGTACGGGCGAGCGCAGCGGAATCCACAACATCAACCGCTGGGCCAACACGCCCCTGCGCCACTCCGGGAACACGGCCGAGGGCTACGCCCGCGTCGCCCAGGACCTGCACAACGCCGGGCCCGGCGCCGGCGCCATCATCGTCGTGGCATGGAAGGACGGCTCTTCCCACGCCTTCAACGCCGTCAATCACAACGGCAAGGTGGTCTGGGTCGATGCACAGTCGGGTCAGGTCAGCGCCCAGCCCATCCACACTCAGGGCGTAGACGTCTGGCACCTCACCCTCGACGCCAACCGCCAGCCCTACGTCCCCCAGGCCCAGCCCCAGCAACACCCGCAGAACCAGCAGCAGACTCCGCAGACGCAGCACGCCCAGCAACAGCAACAGCAACAAAACCCGTACGCCCAGCAGCAACAGCACCCGCAATACCAGCAGGCGCAGCCCACACCACACCAGCAGCAGCCCGCGCCCTACCAACAGGTTCCCCACCAGCAGCAGCCATACCAGCAGGCGCCGCAGCAGCCTTCGCCGTACCAGCAGCAGCCCCCACAGCAGGCTCAGCACCAGCAGCAGCAGCCCGGGCCGTACCAACAGCCCCACCAACAGCAGCCGAGTCCGTACAACCAGCAGCACCCGCAGCAGCCCTCGCCGTACCAGCAGCACCCGCAGCAGTATCAGCAGACGCAACCGCACGCCCAGCAGCAACCTCACCAGCAGACTCCGCAACAGCCCCACAACCAGCAGAACCCCTACGCCCAGCAGCAGCCCGGGCCGCATCAGCAACCTCACCAGCAGCAGAACCCGTACGCCCCACAACCGCACCAGCAGCCAGGGCCGTACCCGCAGACACAGCAGCCGGGCCCACACGCCCAGCCGCACCAGCAACAGCCGAACCCCTACACCCAACAGCAGTCCCAGCCGAACCCATACGCCCAGCCCCAGCACCCGCAACCGCAACCGCAACCGCAACAACAGCCGCAGCAGCAAACCCCCTACACCCAGCCGCCGCAGCAGCAGACTCCGCAGCCGCAGCCGCAGCAGCCGAGCCCGCAGCAGCAGGCGCCCCAGAACCAGCAGCAGCAGCCACAGCAACAGGCAGTACCCCAACAACAGCAAGCACCCCAGCAGCCACAGCAACCGCCGCAGCAGCATCCACAGCCACAGCCACAGCCACAGCAACCGACCCCCAACGCTCAGCCGCAGCAACAGCCGCAGCCCCAGCCCCACCACCCGCAGCCAACCCAGGACCTGCCGTCCCAGGACGAGCCGTCCGCCGGGGAAGAGGGCGCGGCGACCCCACAGAACTCGCAGGAGGACCCCAACAGCCTCGGTGCGATCCGGAACGACCTCGATCAGGACACCGGCGGCCTGCTCCCTCCGCACCCCGACGACCAGGAACTGTTGGAGAACGCGCACCCTCGCAACCCCGACGGCACACCACAGCAGTTCGCCAACCCCTTCGACCCCTGGGGTCAGCTCCAGAACGACGGCGGCAACACCGTCCCCGGACGCAGCAACAACTGCGCCGACTGCTCCCGTTCCTTCCTGGAGACCTGGTACGGAAATCCACAGGTCTCCGCCCCCCGTACGCCCGACACCGACGAACACGGAAATCCGGACACCTGGTCTCCGGAGAACAACGCAAACGAGAACCAGATCCGCTGGAGCGGCGCCACCCATACCTATGCCGGCGAGGGCAACGACCCCAACACCCCAGCCCGCATCGCTCATGACCTCCAGCAGGCCGGTCACGGAGCGGCAGCGATCGTCCAGGTCGACTGGCCCAACAACGGCGGCGGCCATGCCTTCAACGCCGTCAACTACCACGGCAAGGTCATCTGGATCGACACGCAGACCGGGCAGGTCAGCCACGACCCCCTCCACATCTCCCAGGCAGCGCACGTCTGGCACATCCCCCTCGATGCCAACCGCCAGCCGCTGCACGCCGATCACGTGGTGGCGAAGCCGGACGACACCCCCTCCGAGCAGACCGACAGCAAGCCGGAACACACCGCAGAACCACAGACCGAGAACAAGCCCGACCACACCGCAGACCCGCAGACCGACGAAACGACTGACGACACCGCGGACAACACCACGGACGACTCTGCCGACGACACTGCGGACGGCTCTGCCGGCGACCCTGCGAACACCCCGTCAAACCCCACCGACCACACCTCCGGTGATCCGGCCAACCCACCTGCCGACAAGGCGGTGGCGATGCATCCCGAGCACTCGCCCACCGGTCAGCAGCAGTCACCCGCCGCTACGGGCGGACGCGAGAGCACACCCGACAACCGTGGCGCGGACGTCTCCCACCACCTCGCCGATGCGCTCCGCCACGACCAGAACCCATGGCTGTACGGCAAGCCCACCGACAACCCGGCCGCGGACAACCCGGCTGCGGACAGCAGCGATCACCGTCGCCCGGCCGCACCGGCCTCCCCTGCCGGCGACCACCACGATCCCGCACACGAGGCACCGGATCACAAGGCGCCCGCCGACCCGTCAGGGAAGCCGGACCAGTCGCTCGAACACGGCGACGCCGACGACGACAGCGACAGCAACACCACCAACGACCACGACAGCGACAGCCACGAGCACGATGCGAGTGATGATCCTGCCGAGCGCTACAAGGCGCCGTCGGCAAGTGACGTCCCCGTCGACGAGCCGCCCCACTTGCCGGACGCGATCGACCCCGGCGACACGCCTGACACCCATGACCTGGACTCCGGCGTGGAGGACAAGAGTCGTGGTGGATTGGTCGAACAGATCGATCTGGACGACACGGACCGCGTGCACGTCGACGACGAGGGCCTCATCACCAGCATCGACGGGAAATCCGTCAAGGATTACCTGCAGGAACTTTCCGAGGCGCGGGCAATCAGGCACGCCGAAATGCGGTCTCCGCTTGAGGGGCCCTGTTCGGCCCTGGCGATCGACCGACGTACCGGAATGATCACTGAGGGTCTCAACGGTGCACTGACGGACGTCATCGACCTTGAGAACCTGCATCCGCTCCTGCGGGACAATTACCTGGGCCTGGCCACCTGGATGCATCCGATCATGGCGTCGGAGAATGAAATCCGGATGGGCAACAAGCTCGCAGCGGACGGCACCGCCGCGCGGGACGAAAACGGTAAGGTGATCCCTAACTCGGAGATGGTCTTTACCGGGCGGGCCTACTTCGACGATCCGCTGCGGCACGCCGAGGTAAAGGCCGTGAACGAGCTGCTGTGGGCTCGTCAGCGTCAGTTGGAGAAGGAATGGCGCGACGCCCACGGGGATGACTCGACCCCGCCCCCGCTGAGCCGTGAGACACTGAATGACATGCGATTCGACCCGCGATGGATCGAAGACAAGCGTGGGAAGGGGAAGAACAAGGGGAACATCATCCACCTGCCCGGCCAATCAGCGCCAGCCTGCCCGAACTGCAACGGAATGCTCAGGGACGTACCGAGCTACGGCGGTCGCCAGCAGTACTCGATTGGGGATTACCGGCGCCAGGACGAGTCAAACCAGATACCTCCCGTAACGGATTAAAAATGCGCATCGAATACGAAGACTCTTACCTGGACGACGACATGCGCGTCCACTACGAAGATGAACTCTTCACGGGCGAAGTCGTCCACCGGGACGGCGCGGGCCGAGTGATCGCAGAAATCTCCTACGTCGAGGGAGTTCCCTCTGGGCCACAGGCCGAGTGGTATTCCGACGGCACGAAGAAGAACGAAGGTCAGGCCACATTCGGGCTGGCCGTCGGAGACTGGCGCAAGTGGCACCCCAATGGCCAGCTGGCCGAGCACTCGGTCTTCAGCCCGCAGGGCAGGCGAACTCATCGCCGGCGATGGGACAAGGACGGAAATCTGACGGAGGACAAGTCGTTCGCGTCGTGACGGAGGACATTGACCTGCAATGACCTGCAATGACCTTCGTTGATCTGCGTTGATCTGCATTGACCTGCGTTGACCTGCATGGATCAGGAGAGGACCGTTATGCCCCAGGACGTTCCCACGCCGCCGAGCACCCCTGAGCAAGCGCTCGCCATCGTCCGCAGCCGCTACGCCGAGCCCAAACTGCCGGACGGCTCGCCCGCTCCCCTGCACGTCCACGAATTCGACATCGGCTATCTGGTGTACCCCACCTTCCCTCGGGCCACGGAGACCGACGCGGCGGGAAATCCGCTGCCGGCGCCGCCAGGTGGGGCGAAGATCGTGGTGGCCAAGGACACCGGGGAAACCGTCACCGTCCCCAACTTCCCCACCGAAGCGGCCATCGCGCTCTACCGACAGCAGCGCCTGAGTTCATGAACCCGGGGCCCGCCCTGCACCTGCCGAGTTCGGTGCGGCGCCGGCCGGGCGCCGCGGCGTGAACCCCTGGAACGGCCGCTTCCCGCCCGGGAAGGACCGACGCGTCCCCCATCCCTGGAACGCACAGAAAATGTCGGCGAACTCTGTTTCCGACAACGCAAGTTGGCCGTACGGGCGTTGCTATGGTCTGCGCTGACGATGAGCACTGTGGGGGCCTGTGGGGGCATGATGGGGAGACCTGGACGGCGGCCGGGGCATCGGCGTCTGGCGTGGGGTGCCGGGGGATTGTTCATCGCCTTCGTTCTCTACCTCTGCGCGGAGACGGCGGCGGGGCTGTTTCCGGATGTACTGAAATCCGTCGTGGGGGAAAGTCCGCGGCGGGTGGCAGTTGCCTGTGGGCTCGCCCTGATCCTGGCGGGGGCAGCCCTCTACATTCGCCACCTCCGAGCACGGCTGGCGGACTCCCCGGACCGTGCGGAGGCGGATGCCGGGCAATTACAGCGAGGGCGTAAGGCGCTGATCCACCAGGTGCACCGCACCTGGACGAGCGGGCTTCAATTCCGCTTGACCGAAGCCGTCCGCCTCGAAGTCGGTCTGCAGGACTTTCCGTCCGCCGTCCATGACCCATGGGGGTCGGGCGAGCTCACCACCGAGGCCGGCACGCCCCTTCACACCGACACCGCCCTACGGACCATGTTCGACCAGCATGACCAGCAACTGCTGGTACTCGGCGCGCCGGGCGCCGGCAAGACGGTACATCTGCTGGAGCTGACGTCCGCTCTTATCGAAGAGGCCCGGGCCGACGCCGAGGCGCCCGTCCCGGTGTTCCTGCTCCTGACCAACTGGCGCGGCGGCCCGCTGGACGACTGGCTGATCTCAGAACTCCAGCACCGCTACCGGACATCCGCCGGCGTCACCCGGGCTCTGCTGGCGCAGGGGAAAATCTGCTTCATTCTTGACGGCTTGGACGAGGTGGACCTGGAACGGCAAGAGGAATGCGTCTCCAGCATCAACGCCTTCATTTCCGCCGACGGATATCCGCAGTGCGCCATCGCCGTCTCGTGCCGCCTTATCGACTACCAGCTCCTGTCACAGCGACTCACCGTGAACGGCGCCGTGACGGTGCAACCGCTGCCGGTCACCGCCGTGCACAACATTCTGCGTGAGGCGGGAGCTCGGGTGCGGGGATTACGCGCGGCGGCCGCGGCCGACCCCGACCTCGCCGAGCTGCTCACCACCCCCCTCATGCTCGGCGTCGCCGTGCTCGCCTACTCCGGGGTGGACGAGCACGCAGTCCGCAGCGCCGGCACCCTGGAAGAACGGCGCGGGCTGGTCTACGACGCCTTTCTGACCCGGATGGTCACCCGGGACCGCACGCTGCGCGGAGACCACAAACCACCGCGATTCAGCGTCGACCAGGTGGAGGGCCGCCTGCTTCTCATGGCCCGGGAAATGCGCAAGTACCAGGTCACGGTCATCTACCCGAGCGACCCGTTGCGGGTCATGCTCCAGGCCTCGCCCCAGGTGTTGGAGCAAGTGCACAGCGGCAGCCGGATCTTGCTGGCGACCGTGAAGGTGCAGATCGTGTACTTGAAGCTCATCTCCTCCACCTCACCGTCCCGCCTGCTCTACAAAGCCACCCTCCGTCTGGCGCAGTACACCTCCCTCTTCCCCTACCTGCGCAAGGACTTCGTGCGCTTTGCCTGTGAACGCGCCCTCCTGCGACGCTCGGGAGACGGTGTGGCCTTCATCCACAAGACCTTCCAGGACCACCTCTCGCAGCGGGCCGACAGCATGACGCCGCAACAGCGCGGAGCGCTCTACCGACAGGCCATCACCTCCTGATCCGGGCCCCGCGCCGCGTCCCCGTTACGGCCGGCCGGACGGGCGGGAATTCATCCCGTCGCAGAACCGGCTACTGTCAGCAGGGGGGATACTTCTCGCAGGTCGTACCGCGTGCGGACGCCGTTCTGTACGGACAACGTTCGACACGGACGCTGTTCGGTACGGGCGCCGTTCGTACGGACGCCGTTCGGCACGGTCCAGACCTCGTTGCGGCAACCCGCCAAGTGCTCCGCCCCGCAGCCGGCTTCGTCGCTTCTCCTCCGCGCCCGGCGGCCGTCCCGCGCCGGACTGCCGCAGGAACCGGACCGAGGCGGCCGGCAGCGCGGACGGCGCTCCCCCACCACCACCCTGCTGTGTGCAGCCACAAGACCGGAGACCGCATGAATCCGTCCCTGCCCCGCCCGGCCAAGCCCGACTACACGTCGGTGTTCATGGAACCCGCGTACTCCAGCGGCGAGCCGTACGAAAGGCCCGAGAACGACGACGAGAACGGGGACGAGGACGAGGACGCCCGGTAGCGGCGGCCGGTAGCGGCAGTACGGCAGCGGCGCTACGGCAGTATCGCCCCCGCCGGGACGGCCCCCGCCCGCCACCTGCCGGCCGTCCCGACGAAACCACTCGGCCGGCCCGGCCGGAGCCACTCGGCCGGCCCGGCTGCCGGATTCGTCCGGATGCACTGCACCCGTCACGCCCGTGCGGCAGAGTGGACGGTCGCACCGTCGGTGATCGGTGATCACCGGGAGGTTACGAGCGCAGGGGGCGACGTGCCATGACGGAGATCGACAGACGGCGACTGCTGGCGGCCGGCGGTGGGGTCGCGCTGGCCGCGGCGGTGGCGACGGCCTGCGGGTCCAACACCGGGCGGGGCGGCGGTGGTTCGGGGCCGGGGATCAGCCAGTGGTACCACCAGTACGGCGAGCCGGGCACCCAGCAGGCCGTGCAGCGGTATGCCGCCGCGTACAAGAAGGCCGCGGTGCGGGTGCAGTGGCGGCCGGGCGACTACGACCGGCAGA
Source organism: Streptomyces sp. TM32 (assembly GCF_004122755.1). Classification (NCBI taxonomy): domain Bacteria; kingdom Bacillati; phylum Actinomycetota; class Actinomycetes; order Kitasatosporales; family Streptomycetaceae; genus Streptomyces; species Streptomyces sp. TM32. The sequence goes on along the minus strand of NZ_SDIG01000097.1, from coordinate 15,430 downwards.
CCGCGGCCGCGCTGCTGACCAGCTCCGGGCCGGATGTCTTCGAGGTCAACGGGCCGCTGCTGGACCAGATCCAGAGCGGACAGGTGGTCGATCTGACCGCCGAGGTCGAGCCGGTGAAGGACGACTTCCACCAGGCCGTACTCACTCCGAAGATCTGGCAGGACAAGGTCTGGGGCATCCCGCAGACCGTGGACATGCAGCTGCTCTACTACCGCAAGAGCCTGCTGAAGGAGGCCGGGGTCCGGCCGCCGCAGACGCTCGATGAGCTGGTGGACGGGGCGAAGAAGCTCAGCGGCAAGAAGACCAAGGGGCTGTTCCTGGGCAATGACGGCGGCGTCGGCGTGCTCGGCGGGACGCCGCTGTTCGCCGCCGGGCTGAGCCTGATCGATGTGGACGGCAAGGCCGGGTTCGACGATCCGGCGGCGGCCCGGGTGCTGGGGAAGATCCGGCAGTTGTACGCGGACAAGTCGTTGCTGCTGGGGGCGCCCACGGACTGGTCCGATCCGGCGGCGTTCCTCCAGGGGCTGACCGCGATGCAGTGGTCCGGCCTGTGGGCGCTGCCGCAGATCAAGAAGGCCCTGGGGGACGACTTCGGGGTGCTGCCGTTCCCGAAGGACGGGAGCGGCGGGGGACCGTCCGTGCCGGTGGGCGCCTACGGCTCGGCGGTGAGCGCGCGGAGCAGCCACATCAAGGAGGCCAAGGCCTTCGCGAAGTGGCTGTGGGTGGACCGCACCGACTTCCAGCAGGACTTCGCGCTGTCGTACGGCTTCCACATCCCGGCCCGGATCTCGCTGGCGAGGAAGGCCGCGCAGCTGCGGGAGGGGCCGGCGGCGGACGCGGTGCGGTTCGCGACCGATCACGGCCATGCCGAGCCGCTGTTGTGGACGACGGCGGACCGTACGGCCTACCAGGACGCGCTGAGCCGGATCATCAAGGGCGGCGCCAACCCGGAGAGTGAGCTGAAGAGCGTGGTGCGCAAGGTCAATGCCGAGCTCCAGCGGGTCAGGAAGAAGTGACGGAGGGGAGCGAAGGGGTGGCGGCGGCGGTCGCCACCACGCGGCGCCCCACGACCGCCGTGACACCGGCCGTCCCGCGGCCCTCGTTCGGTGCCCGGCTGCTCGGCCCCCAGCGGCGGAATCTGTGGTTCTGGGTCTTCGTCGGACCGTTCGCCCTCGGGCTGGGGCTGTTCACCTACGTGCCGTTGGTGTGGAGCGTCTACCTCAGCTTCTTCGACGCGCACAACACGGTCAGTCCCTCCGGCGCGGACTTCGTCGGGCCGGGCAACTACACGGCGATGCTGCGCGATCAGGCCTTTCTCGGCAGCCTGGGGACGTTCGCGCTGTTCACGGCGTTCATCGTGCCGGCCACCTACGCGCTGTCGCTGGCGCTGGCGCTGATGGTGAACCGGCTGCGCTTCGCCCAGGCGTTCTTCCGGTCGGTCTTCTTCCTGCCGACGGCCTGCTCGTATGTCGTCGCGGCGGTGATCTGGAAGCTGTCGCTCTTCAACGGGGTGCGGTTCGGGCTGGCCAACACCGTGCTGGGGTGGTTCGGCGCGGACCAGACCGCCTGGCTGTCGACCACCGATCCGCCCTGGTACTGGCTGGTCATCGTGACCGTACGGCTCTGGTTGCAGGCGGGGTTCTACATGATCCTGTTTCTGGCCGGGCTGCAGCGGATCTCACCGCAGCTGTACGAGGCGGCGGCGGTGGACGGGGCGCGGCCCGGCTGGCAGACCTTCCGGCACATCACCTTCCCGCAGTTGCGCGCCACCTCCGTGGCGGTGGTGCTGCTGTTGGTGATCAATGCGTTCCAGGCCTTCGACGAGTTCTACAACCTGCTGAGCGATGCCCGCGGCTATCCGCCGTACGCCCGGCCGCCATTGGTCTACCTCTACTACACGGCGCTCGGCCGGGATCAGAATCTCGGGCTGGGCAGCGCGGGCGCGGTGATTCTGGCGCTGATCATCGCGGTGGCGACGGTGGTGCAGGCCCGCTGGTTCGGCCTCGGCCGCAAGGAGGAGTGAGTACCCGTGGAGCACTCAGGGAGCACTCATGGAGCACCGATGCATGACGGAGCACTCAGGGAGCACCCATGCATGACGCGCTGACCAGGGCCGGGCGCGCGCTGCGGGTCGTCGTCCTGATCACCCTCGCACTGCTGTTCCTCATCCCCTTCTACCTCCTGGTACGCAACGGTCTGGCCACGGAGCGGGACATCACGGCGCCCGACTGGACGTTCCTGCCGCACGCACCGCAGTGGTCGAACCTCACCGAGGTCTTCCGGGACCCGAACCTCCCCCTCGGGCGGGCACTGCTCAACTCCACGCTGATCGCGGTGTCGACGACCGTCGGCACGCTGCTGCCGGCCTCGCTCGCGGGATACGGCCTGGCCCGGATCCCGTACCGGCACGCCGACGCCGTCTTCTACGCGATCCTGGGGACGCTGATGGTCCCGGCGGCCGTGACGTTCGTCCCGAGCTTTGTGCTGGTGTCGACGCTCGGCTGGCTCTCGACGCTGCGCGGGCTGGTCATCCCGACGCTGTTCAGCGCCTTCGCCTGCTTCGTCTTCCGGCAGTACTTCCTCGGCTTCCCCAAGGAGCTGGAGGATGCGGCGCGGGTCGACGGGCTCGGTCACTGGCGGACGTACTGGCGCATCGTGGTACCCAACGCCCGCCCGGTGTTCGCCGCCGTCGGCACCATCGTCTTCATCGGCGCGTGGAACGCCTTCCTGTGGCCGCTGGTGATCGGGCAGGACCAGGAGGCCTGGACGGTGCAGGTCGCGCTGTCCACCTTCACCACCGCGCAGAACCTCAATCTGCATGAGTTGTTCGTGGCCGCGGCGGTCTCCATCGCCCCGTTGGTGTTGGTGTTCCTGCTGCTCCAGCGGTACATCGTCGCGGGGGTGGAGCGCAGCGGGATCGACGACTGAGGCGTCGGCGTCCGGCGTATGGGGTACGGTGCGTGGCATGAGCACGCAGTCGGAGGTCCGTGAGGTGGAGCCGCGCCATCGCGCTCCCCACGGCGAGTGCGCGCCCCGCGGTATGAGCTTCCTGCGCCGCCGCGGCCGGGTGGGGTCTCCCCCGGCCTGCTGTTCCTGTACGGCCTGAGGGTCTGCCGGTCGCGCGTCCAACAGCCTGACGTCTGACGACCTGAGCCCGCCGGCCGGCAGCGAATTCCCCCCTCCCCTCCCTTTTCCTCCCCTTTCTCGCCTTCCAGGAGGACCCGTTGACGACCACACCCCTGCCCGTCCTGCGCCCCCACCGCATCCCCGCCGACGGCCTGTACGAAGGGCGGCGCATCCTGCGTCGTACGCCTGACGGCTGGGCGGAGCGGCCGTACGAACGGTTCGAGGTCGTACCGCAGGCAGCCACCATCGGGGCCGAAATCCGTGGACTGGACCTGTCGCGGCCGCTGTCCGGGGCGCTGCGCGCGGAGCTGAACCGGGCGCTGCTGGAGTGGAAGGTGCTGTTCTTCCGGGGGCAGCATCTGACCTCCGGGGAACAACGTGAATTCGCAAGCAATTGGGGTGAGTTGGAGAGCAATCCGTTGCTGGCGCAGGGCGATTCGAAGGATGTCGTCCGGTTCGACAAGGCGGCCGGTGGCGCCCCGACCTTCGAGAACGTATGGCACACGGATGTCACGTTCCGGGAACGTCCGGCCATGGGTGCGGTGTTGCAGCTGCGCGAGGTCCCGCCCTCGGGCGGCGACACCCTGTGGGCCGATATGGCGGCGGCATACGACAATTTGCCCAGGCAAATCAGGGAGCGCATCGACGGCGCACGGGCGGTGCACGACTATCTTCCGGGCTTCGCGCGCTTCTACTCAGCGGTTCAACTCGCGCCATTCCAGGCCGTGTTCCCGCCCGTGGAGCATCCGGTGGTGCGCCGGCACCCGGAGACCGGGCGGCGCATGCTGTTCGTCAATGCGTCCTTCACCACGCGGATCACCGGCCTGGAGGAGGCGGTGAGCGACCGCCTGTTGCGGCTGTTGTTCCAGCAGGCGCAGGTGCCGGAGTTTCAGGTGCGGTGGCGCTGGCAGGCCGGGGACATCGCGTTCTGGGACAACCGCGCCACCCAGCACTATGCGGTCAACGACTACGGGACGCACCGCCGGGTCGCCGAACGGGTCGCCATCGCGGGCGATCGCCCCCATTGAGCGGGCGCGGCACAACCACCGCGCCCGACGCCCGTGTCACGCCCGGCCCGCGCGCCTCACGTCAACCGCTCGTACGCCGCCTCCTCCACCGAGCGCGCGCCGCGCAACAGGGCCGCGCCCAGCGGGGTGAGGGTGTGCAGCACGGCGTTGCCCTGCCGCAGGGTGAGCAGCAGCCCGGCGTCGCGCAGCACGGTCGCGTGCTGGCTGGCGGAGGCCAGCGAGACATCGGCCCGGCGGGCGAGTTCGCTGGTCGTGCAGCCGACGCCGATGCGCTGGAGGATCGCGGAGCGGGTCTGGCCGACCAGCCGGCCCAGGGAACGCTCGGGCGCGACCTGCGGGGTGAGCCGCGGCGCCGGGTGCTCCACGGGGTAGACCAGGACCGGCGTCAGCTCGGGGTTGTGGAAGGTGACGGGCGTGCGCCGGCAGAAGTACGACGGCAGCAGCAACAGCCCCCGGCCGTTGAGATGGAGGTCGCGGTCCACCGGATAGTCGCACTCCAGGACGGGCGAGCGCCAGCGCATCATCGGCGGCAGCGAGGCCAGCAGCCGATCCGCGCCGCCGTCGAGCAACGCCCGGCCGCGGGCGGCCCGGTCGGCCTCTATTCGGCCCTGGACGCGCGCCCAGTACGGGGCGACGGCGGCCTCGTAATAGCGCTGGAGAATCCCGGCGAGCCGGCCGAGGACCCGGGTGTCGCCCTCCGCCATCTCCCGCATCCACGAAGGGAACGGGCGGGAGGCCGCGGCGAGCCGGGTGAGTTCCTCGTGCAGCCGGCAGGCCGGCGTCTCCCGCAGTGCGGCGAGCGCGTCGGTCATGCCGAGCAGACCTTCGGCGGGCGTCAGGAAATCCGGAAAATAGCCGCGCGTGGGCACCAGCGGTGCCAGCAGCCGCGCTTCGCCATTCAACCTTCCCCGTGTTTCCGATCGCCATTTGCCGAACGCCGAATCGTCCCGCCTGTCACGTAGCCGGTGAAAGCTTAAGACGGTCTCCCACAGTGCGTCCGGGCGTGCCGCAATGCGCACACGGGCCAGATCGAGTCCACTGAAATGGACGCGTAACACCGAACCCCCACCTCTGGTATCTCAGTCGGCCCCCGGCACGCCTGAGTATGCACGCCAACACGCGCGGTTACCATGCCCTTTTGGCCAGACTTGAAAGTACTCGCGCCACCGGGCAGCGGCAGGAATGCTTGTACTCAATTCGACGGCGGCACGGACGGACCGGATTGCTCGATCCCGTGGGGGGTGATGGGCAAGGAACCGGCCGCTCGGCAGCCCCGTTGAAGGCCGCACCCCGCGCCGACCGGGGTGACGGCAGCTCCCGAGGGGGGAGTCCGGAGAAAAGCGAGGGCGGCACCTCCGCACAGGTGCCGCCCTCGTTGGGGTTCCGGAGCCGCCGGCCAGGCGGCTGAGGGTTGGTGCCCCGCCGACGGCTCCGGTGGTCATTTCCGGCCACCGCGGGCGCGCCGGGCGCCCACGGTGACCGCTCGGATCAGCGGCTGTCGCTGCCCTTCGACTCGGCGGCCGCGCGGCCCGCCTCCAGCCGTGCGACCGGGATACGGAACGGCGAGCAGGAGACGTAGTCCAGGCCGGCCTCGTGGAAGAAGTGCACCGACTCCGGGTCGCCGCCGTGCTCACCGCAGACACCGAGCTTGAGGTCCGGGCGGGTGGCCCGGCCGGCTGCCGCGGCGTTGCGGACCAGCGAGCCCACGCCGTCCTTGTCGATGGTCTCGAACGGGCTGACGCCGAAGATGCCCTTCTCCAGGTAGGCGGTGAAGAAGCTGGCCTCGACGTCGTCGCGGCTGAAGCCCCAGACCGTCTGCGTCAGGTCGTTCGTACCGAAGGAGAAGAAGTCGGCGGACTCCGCGATCTGACCGGCCGTGAGGGCGGCGCGGGGCAGCTCGATCATCGTGCCGAGGGTGAGCTTGAGGTCGACGCCGTGCGCCTTCTCGACCTCGGCGATGACCTGCTCGGCCTCCTCGCGGACGATCTCCAGCTCCTGGACGGTGCCGACCAGCGGAATCATGATCTCCGCGCGCGGGTCGCCCTTGGCGTTCTTGCGCTCGGCGGCCGCCTCGGCGATCGCCCGCACCTGCATCGCGAACAGACCGGGGATGACCAGGCCCAGACGTACGCCGCGCAGACCCAGCATCGGGTTCTGCTCGTGCAGCTTGTGCACGGCCTGGAGGAGGCGCAGGTCGTTCTCGTTGGCGTCCTTGCGGGCCTCGGCGAGCGCGACCCGGACCGACAGCTCGGTGATGTCGGGCAGGAACTCGTGCAGCGGCGGATCCAGCAGCCGCACCGTCACCGGCAGTCCGTCCATCGACTCGAACAGCTCGATGAAATCGGACTTCTGGAGCGGCAGCAGCTCGCTGAGCGCGGCGTCCCGGTCGGTCTCGGTGTCGGCCAGGATGAGGCGCTCGACCATCTCGCGGCGCTCACCGAGGAACATGTGCTCGGTGCGGCACAGGCCGATGCCCTGGGCGCCGAACCGGCGGGCGCGGCCGGCGTCCTCGGCGTTGTCGGCGTTGGCCCGTACGCGCAGCCGGCGCACCCGGTCCGCGTACGCCATGATCCGGTGGACGGCCTTGACCAGCTCGTCCGCGTCGTCGGCGCCGGCGTGCATCCGGCCCTCGAAGTACTCCACGACCGGGGACGGCACGACCGGCACCTCGCCGGCGTAGACCTTGCCGGTGGAGCCGTCGATGGAGACGACGTCGCCCTCCTCGATGACGTGCCCGTCCTGGGTCGTCATCCGGCGGGACTTGGTGTCGACCTCCAGCTCCTCGGCGCCGCAGACACAGGTCTTGCCCATGCCGCGGGCGACGACGGCGGCGTGCGAGGTCTTGCCGCCGCGGGAGGTGAGGATGCCCTCGGCGGCGATCATGCCGTTGAGGTCGTCGGGGTTGGTCTCCCGGCGGATCAGGATGACCTTCTCGCCGGAGCGCGACCACTTGACGGCGGTGTACGAGTCGAAGACGGCCTTGCCGACCGCCGCGCCCGGGGAGGCGGCGATGCCGCGGCCGATCATCTCGGACTTCGCGCCCAGGTCGAAGCGGGGGAACATCAGCTGCGCCAGCTGCGCGCCGTTGACCCGCTGGAGGGCCTCGGCCTCGTCGATCAGGCCCTGGTCGACGAGCTGGGTGGCGATCCGGAAGGCGGCACCGGCGGTGCGCTTGCCGACCCGGGTCTGCAGCATCCACAGCTTGCCGCGCTCGATGGTGAACTCGATGTCGCACAGGTCCTTGTAGTGCGTTTCGAGCGTCTCCATGATCTGCATCAGCTCGTCGTACGACGCCTTGTCGATCTGCTCCAGGTCCGCGAGCGGGACCGTGTTGCGGATACCGGCGACGACGTCCTCACCCTGCGCGTTCTGCAGGTAGTCGCCGTAGACGCCCTGCTGGCCGCTGGCGGGGTCGCGGGTGAAGGCGACACCGGTGCCGGAGTCGGGACCGAGGTTGCCGAAGACCATGGAGCAGACGTTGACGGCCGTGCCGAGGTCGCCGGGGATGCGCTCCTGGCGGCGGTAGAGCTTGGCACGGTCGGTGTTCCACGAGTCGAAGACGGCGCGCACCGCGAGGTCCATCTGCTCGCGGGGCTCCTGCGGGAAGTCGCGGCCGGTCTCCTTGGAGACGATGTCCTTGAAGTGCACGACCAGGCCCTGGAGGTCCTTGGCGTCGAGGTCGATGTCGACGCGGACGCCCTTGGCCTGCTTGGCCTCCTCCAGCGCCTCCTCGAAGAGCTCACCGTCGACGCCCAGCACGGTCTTGCCGAACATCTGGATGAGGCGGCGGTAGGAGTCCCACGCGAAGCGCTCGTCGCCGGCCTGCGCGGCGAGGCCGGAAACCGATGCATCGGACAGGCCGATGTTGAGCACGGTGTCCATCATGCCGGGCATGGAGAACTTCGCCCCGGAACGGACCGATACCAGCAGCGGGTCATCGGCCTGACCGAGCTTCTTGCCCATCTTCTTCTCAAGGGCCTCAAGGTGCTCGGAGACCTCGGCACGCAGTGCCGCGGGCTCGCTGCCGCTGTCGAGGTAGACCTTGCAGGCTTCGGTGGTGATGGTGAAGCCGGGAGGGACGGGAAGCCCCAGGTTGGTCATCTCGGCAAGGTTCGCTCCCTTGCCACCCAAGAGGTCCTTGAGGTCCTTGTTGCCCTCGGTGAAGTCGTACACGAACTTCGCGGAGGAAGGCTGGGATACGTGGGGATCTTGTGTTTCCGGCACGGCACTGACTCCTCGCCGACGGGCTGCCCTGACGGCGAGGAACATACCCAGATCGAAGGCGTCTGGGTACGTCCACTTGGTCGACATACCCGTGTAACCAGTCGTCCGCCAGCAGATCGAAAGTGATCATGCTTTTGGACCATACTTCATTACCTGAATGCACCATTCCAATGCGTAGTGAAATCGTGGATCCGTGCTACACACTGCGACGATTGGGTTCACTGTTCGAACGGATGCGGCGTGGCACCGGGTGCCATCATTGGAGAGATGGAACCCCTCATGGGGTGCTCATCTGAGCGCACCCCCTATCAGGGGTGGCGAGAATCACGCGCTCATGTGTGACCAGGTTCCATCATTTGGACCCTCCGCGGCTGCGTGATCAAGGAATGCGTCCACCAGCGCGCGTGCCCCTTATCGACCACGGAGTACCGAGCGTCAGTATCAGGCCATAGTCGTCGGACGCGCGGGAACTCCACCTCGGCATCCGGGTTCGTATACCGCTCGGCCGGCACGACGAGCGATCCGTCGAGCTCAAGGGCAGTTCCCGGACGGCGCGGGCCGCGACCCGGCCGGCCCGTACGACCCGCTCTACCTCTTGGCGCGCCGGCCGCTGCGTCGTGGCCGGGGCTGGGCGCCGTCCAGCAGTTCCAGGCGCCGCTCCGCGCCGCGGGTCTCCACCTGGACGACGACCCGGCGCAGCAGATCCGCCAGGTCCAGGGCCTCGTCGTCGCTCAACGCCTCGGTGACGAAGACCTCTTCGGCGTTGAACTCCGGGAGGATCCGGGTCATCAGCCGCTCCCCCTCGGGCGTCGGCGTGAGCAGGGCGAGCCGCCCGTCGCCCGGGTGGACCCTGCGTTCCAGCAGGCCACGGCTTTGCAGGGTGCGGGCCACGCCGGTGAGCGTGCCCTTGGAGATGCCGGCCTCCTCGGCGACCCGGCGGGTCTCCCGCTCGCCCCCGAGCCAGACCACCCACAGCACGACGAAGGCGGTCCAGGTCAGCTCGGCGTCGCGCAGGACGGAGTTCTCGAAGTGCTGCCGTACGGCGGCCGCGGCGCGGTAGAGGTTCGCGACCGCGGCCATCTGCTCATGGTGGAGCGGGGTCTCGCCGAGTTTGGCCTGGACCGCCTTCTCCGTGTCCGCAGGGGAACGGTGCCCGCTCACCACAGCTTCTCCCTCGGTGTCGTCGCGCTCCACACGCTGCCGTGCCGGACGTCGGCCGCGGCCGTGGATGGGGCCGGCCGCGGGCGGTATCCCGTACGGAGCCAAACGGTAGCGCGGTTCCACCGGTCCGCCCGCGTTCCGTACTGCGACACGCCCTGGACTGCCCCGAAGGCACGGTGGGGGTGAACCGGGGGCCGGGGGCGGGGAGTCGGGCAGGACGACCGGTCAGCCGCCGATCACGCCGGGTGCCGGTCGGCCCGTCAGCCGCCCGACGTGTCCAGTTCGGCGTCCGCGTCCACGCCCGCGCAGTCGTACGGGTCGTCCAGCCAGCCGTCCGGCAGGACGACGCGGTTGCGGCCCGACGTGCGGCCCCGCGGGCCGTCCGCGCCCAGCGGCCACGGCTGGTCGAGGTCCAGCTCCGACAGCAGCGCGTCCAGCTCGTCGAGGGAGGAGGTGACCGCGAGACTGCGGCGCATCTCGGAGCCGATCGCGAAGCCCTTGGTGTACCAGGCGACATGCTTCCGGAAGTCGATCACGCCGCGGGTCTCGTCGCCGATCCACTCGCCGAGTAGCGTGGCGTGCCGCAGCATCACCGCCGCGACCTCCTTGAGGGTGGGCTGCGCGTAGGTGCCCGTGCCCTCGAAGGCCGCCACCAGATCGCCGAACAGCCAGGGCCGTCCCAGGCAGCCGCGGCCCACGACCACCCCGTCGCAGCCGGTCTCGCGCATCATCCGCTGCGCGTCGTCGGCCGACCAGATGTCGCCGTTGCCGAGCACCGGGATCTCCGGGACGTGCTCCTTGAGACGTGCGATGGCATCCCAGTCGGCGGTGCCGCCGTAGTGCTGGGACGCCGTCCGGCCGTGCAGTGCGATCGCCGTGATGCCCTCCTCGACCGCGATCCGTCCGGCGTCGAGGTAGGTGAGGTGATCGTCGTCGATGCCCTTGCGCATCTTCATCGTCACCGGCAGTGACCCCGCGTTCGCCACCGCCTCGCGCAGGATCGAGCGCAGCAGATTCCGCTTGTACGGCAGCGCCGAGCCGCCGCCCTTGCGGGTCACCTTCGGGACCGGGCAGCCGAAGTTCAGATCGATGTGGTCGGCGAGGTCCTCCTCCGCGATCATGCGGGCGGCCTTGCCGACGGTGTCCGGGTCGACGCCGTACAGCTGGATCGAGCGCGGCTTCTCCGTCTCGTCGAAGTGGATCAGCTGCATGGTCTTCTCATTGCGCTCGACCAGCGCCCGCGTCGTGATCATCTCGCTGACGAACAGCCCCTTGCCGGCGCTGAACTCCCGGCACAGCGTCCGGAACGGGGCATTCGTGATCCCGGCCATCGGCGCGAGGACCACGGGCGGCTGCACCGCGTGCGGACCGATCTGCAGGAGAGTCATGGCGGCGATACCTTCGGCTTTCTTCGGCTTCCGTTGGCGGGACGGGCGGGACGGGCGAGGCGGGCGGGCCGCGGCCGTACGGGGCGAGCGGCCGCTGCGACCTCCCATTGTCGCGCACCTCGCGAGTGGCCCCGCCGGGACCGGGCGACCCGGATGGTTGTAGCGTTCAAGAATGTCTGAGCTCGGCCGTCGACGGCGTCTTCTGGTGCTGGCGATCTGCTGTATGAGCCTGCTGATCGTCAGCCTCGACGCCACCATCCTGAATGTCGCCCTGCCCTCCATCCAGCATGATCTGCACGCCTCGGTCTCCGGTATGCAGTGGACGATCGACGCGTACACCCTGGTCATGGCGTCGCTGCTGATGCTGTCCGGCTCCATGGCCGACCGGCTGGGCCGACGCCGGGTCTTCCTGGTCGGGCTGGTCGTCTTCGCGCTCGGCTCGCTGCTGTGCAGTCTGGCGCCCGGCCTGGGGTGGCTGGTGGTCTTCCGGATGGTGCAGGCGGTCGGCGGCTCGATGCTCAACCCCGTCGCGATGTCGATCATCACCAACACCTTCACCGAGCCGCGGGAGCGGGCGCGCGCCATCGGTGTGTGGGGCGGGGTCGTCGGCATCAGCATGGCGGCCGGGCCGGTGCTCGGGGGGCTGCTGGTGCAGAGCGTCGGCTGGCGCTCGATCTTCTGGATCAACGTCCCGATCGGTGCGCTCGCGCTCTTCCTGACCCTGCGCTACGTCCCCGAGTCGCGTGCCCCCAGGCCGCGGCGGGTCGACCCGGTCGGCCAGTTGCTGGTGATCACGCTGCTCGGCTCGCTGACGTACGCGATCATTGAAGCCCCGAACGCCGGCTGGACGTCCCCGCAGATCCTGGTGTTCGTGCTGGTGGCACTGGGATCCCTGGCCGGTCTGCTCGCCTATGAGCGGCGCCGCGAGGAACCCCTCCTCGATCTGCGGTTCTTCCACAGCGCGCCGTTCAGCGGGGCCACGGTCGTGGCGGTCTGCGCCTTCGCCGCGCTCGCCGGCTTCCTCTTCATCAACACGCTGTATTTGCAGAACATCCGCGGCCTGTCCGCTTTGGACGCCGGGTTCTACATGCTCCCCATGGCAGGAATGACGCTGATCTTCGCACCGGTGTCGGGCCGCCTGGTGGGCAGCCACGGGCCACGGCCGTCGCTGCTGTGCGCGGGTACGGCGATGGGGGCCAGCGGGGTGCTCTTCGCGGCCTTCGGCGCCCAGTCGACCAATGCGCTGATGTTCACCGCCTATGTCCTGTTCGGCATCGGATTCGGCCTGGTCAACGCGCCGATCACGAACACCGCGGTGTCCGGTATGCCGCGCGCCCAGGCCGGCGTGGCCGCCGCCGTCGCCTCCACCAGCAGGCAGGTCGGGCAGTCGCTCGGCGTCGCGGTGATCGGCGCCGTACTGGCGGGCGGGGCGCATGCCACCGCCACCACGGACGCCTTCCTCGCGGCCGCCCGCCCGGCCTGGTGGATCATCGCCGGCTGCGGCGCGGCCGTCCTGCTGCTGGGCGTGCTGACGACGGGACGGTGGGCGCAGGAGACGGCCCGCCGCACGGCGGCGCTGTTCGACGACGGCGGGACGCGGGAGCCGGGGCAGGGAAAGGGGAAGGGGCAGGGGCAGGGGGCGACGGACGCATGGCAGTAGTGGCGCGCGTCCGTGGAGTCACACGGTCATGGAGACGCGCGGCCGTAGACGGGCCCGGCTCCCTCTTCTCCACCACGGCGAGCACCTCCCCTGCGCTCACCCCACAGCGAGCGCCGTCAGCTTCGCCAACTGTTCCAGCCGCTCCCGGGACGTCTCGTCCACGGGGGTGTAGGAGAGCAGCTTGGGGCCGGGGTTGGGTCCCGTCCACAGGCTCGTGGCGGACAGCTGGAGCACGCCCACCCGGGGGTGCCGGAAGACCTTGACCGCGCTGACCGGGCGGAGGACCTCGTGCTGCGCCCAGATCTCACGGAACTCCGGCGACGCCTCCGTCAGCCGCGCGACCAGCGCCTTCCATGCCGGCTCCGCGACATGCTCGGCCATCGACGCCCGGAACTTGGCAGCCATCACCCGCATCGTGGCGTCCAGATCGACCACGCTCGCCCGCCACTCGGGATGGGTGAACGCCAGCCACATGCAGTTGCGGTCCTCTTCGGGCAGCGCGTCGAGATCGCACATCAGGCGGCTGTACGTGCTGTTGTAGGCGAGGATGTCGAACCGGCTGTTCTGGAGGACCGCGGGGAACGGTTCGAGCTGGCGCAGGACCTGCCGCAGCGCGGGCGTCACGGTCGTGCACTCCCTGCCGGGCGTCGGGTCCACCGCCCCCGCCAGCGCGAACAGATGGCTCCGCTCGGCGCGGTCGAGCAGCAGCGCCCGGGCCACCGCGTCCAGGACCTGCGGCGACACATGGATGTCCCGGGCCTGTTCGAGCCAGGTGTACCAGGTGACCCCGACCGCCCCCAGGTGCGCGACCTCCTCGCGGCGCAGGCCGGGGGTGCGGCGGCGGGCGCCCCGCGGCAGCCCGACCTGTTCGGGGGTGATCCGCTCCCGGCGGCTGCGCAGAAAGGCGGCCAACTCGACCCGGCGGGCGGTGTTGTCCCGCGGGGCGGTCACGGGAACGGGACCGGTGGCAGGCCGCGTCGCGGTCACGGGGCCGGAGTCGGAGCCGGAACCGAGGCCTGTGGCAGGCTGCGTGGCGGTCACGTGCAGGGTCATGGGTCCAGCGTGCCGCAGGCCCAAGCCAGTTGCCAGGTAGAGCTGGTACCAGGATAAGAACACTCTGGTACCCGGCTGGGCGGTCGACGATCGTCGAGTCCGTGAGCACTACGCCAGCACAGACGACCACCACGGAAGCCCCGTCCGCCACCCCCGGTGCGCCGGCCGCGGCCCTTGCCGCCACCGCGGCCGAGGCCACATCGCCCCCGACCGCAGCGGCTCCGGCGGCGCCGACCGCGCCCCGGCCCGCCCCGCAACAGCACCGCACCCCGCCCGTATTGACCCCGCTCGGCCTGCTGACGGTGCTGCTGGGGGCGGCGCTCCCGATGATCGACTTCTTCATCGTCAATGTCGCCCTGCCGACCATCGACCACGATCTGCAGGCGGGCCCGGCGATGCTGGAGATGGTGGTGGCCGGTTACGGCGTCGCCTACGCCATGCTGCTGGTCCTCGGCGGCCGGCTCGGCGACATGGTCGGCCGCCGCCGGCTGTTCCTGTGGGGGCTGGCCGCCTTCGGCGTGACCTCACTGGCCTGCGGTCTTGCTCCGGACGCCTGGACGCTGGTGGCCGCCCGGGTCGCCCAGGGCGCCGCGTCCGCGCTGCTGCTGCCGCAGGTCCTGGCCACGATCCAGGCGACGACGACGGGCAAGCGGCGGGCCCGGGCCGTCAGCCTGTACGGCGGTACGGCGGGGGTCTCCAGCGCCGTCGGCCAGGTACTCGGCGGTCTGCTGGTCTCCGTGGATCTGGCGGGCACCGGCTGGCGCGCGGTGTTCCTGGTGAACGTCCCGATAGCCGCCGCGGCCTGGCTACTGGCGGCCCGTACGGTCCCCGAGACCCGCTCCCCGCATCCGTCCAGGGTGGACGGCCCCGGCACCGCACTGCTCGCCGTCACGCTGCTCACCCTGCTGCTGCCGCTGACCGAGGGCCGGGCGGCCGGCTGGCCGCTGTGGTCCTGGATCCTGCTGGCCGTCTTCCCCGTCGCCGCCACCGCGTTCGCGCTCGTCGAGCGCCGGGCCGAGCGCCTCGGCCGTACGCCGCTGGTCCCGCCCTCCCTGCTGCGCATCCCCTCCGTGAACAGCGGTCTCACCATGATCGTGCCGTTCACGCTGGGCTTCGGCGGCTTCATGTTCGTCATCGCCGTCGCGCTCCAGAACGGCCTGCATTACGGCCCGTTCGCGGCCGGGCTGTCCCTGGCGCCGCTGTGCCTCGCCTTCTTCCTCGCCTCGCTCGCCGGTCCGCGGCTGGTGCTGCGGTTCGGGCGGCGGGTGGTGCTCGCCGGTTCGCTGATCCAGGGCGCCGGGCTGATCACCCTGGCCCTGACCGTCCAGGCGGGTTGGCCGGAGATCTCGGTGGCCGGACTCGCGCCGAGCATGACGGTACTGGGCTTCGGACAGGGCCTGTTGCTGCCGGTCCTGCTGCGCATCTTGCTGAGCGAACTGCCGGTGGCGCAGGCGGGCGTGGGCGGCGGGGTCATGGTCACGACCCAGCAGTCCGGCATGGCCCTGGGCGTGGCCACCCTCGGCACCCTCTTCCTTTCGCTGCTGCCGTCCGCCGGCATCCGCGACGCCCTGCTCACCGCCGTCCTGACCCAGCTGGCGATCGTGGCGGGCACGACCCTGCTCGCGCTGCGTCTGCCGCGGACGGTGCGTTGATCCGCTCGCGCCTGCGCTGGCCTGCTCCCCCCTCCACCGACTCGCGCTGAGCCACGCGGTGAGCTGCGCTGACCTGCTCGAAGGCGGAAAAACGGGGCCGGATGACGGAAGCCGATTCACACATGACGGCTGACAGAT